>NZ_CALPCM010000004.1:0-131837 GCF_943193015.1 Hominisplanchenecus murintestinalis | reverse complement strand
GCTGCGGCGCAGCGGCCTTTTTTTGCTTTTACTCCATGCCCTGTTTTTCCACTTCCGCAATCGCCGATTTCCGCATAGGAATGCGGCAGTTTTTGTTGCTTCCGAATTCAACAATCACATCTTCTTCGGTGATGTCAATCAGTACGCCGTAAAATCCGCTGTTCGTCACTACGCTATCGCCGATTTCCATTTCTGACAACATAGCTGCAACCCTTTTCTGCTCTTTTTTCTGCGGCCTGATCGCCATAAAATACATGATACCCACAATGATAATCACATAGAAAATGAGTACCCCGATTCCCATTCCTGCACCGGCCGCCTGCGTTAATAAATTCATTTTGTTTCCTCCTACGTCCTATACTGCTTTTTAAAATTTTTCCAATCTTATCTATCATACACAATTTGTCCCAGTACTTCAAGTGTTTTTCCTCAAGAAACAAAAATTAAAAAAACGAAAAAAATGCTTGCTTTTTCATAGAAGTTGTAGTAACATAGAGAAGTCGGAAACGCATGGTCCGTTGGTCAAGCGGTTAAGACGCCGCCCTCTCACGGCGGAAACAGGGGTTCGATTCCCCTACGGACTGTTTGCTTTCATACACAGGAGAGCATAAAATGGGGAAACAGGGAGTGTTTTTCAACATTCCCTGTTTTGTATTTCAGAAATTTTCATTGTATCATGATTCAGGGCAGGTCTGCTTCCGCAGTCCTGCCCTGTTACTTCTGTTGGTTTGTATCTTTTATATCCTCGCCACGCCGCTCTCAACCGCTGCTTTTCTGACAGCTTCCGCTACGGCATCTTTCACCCTGCTGTCAAATGCAGCCGGAAGTATATAGTCTGCTGTCAATTCCTCGTCACTAACCAGCCCTGCAATCGCATAAGCCGCCGCCACTTTCATCTTATCATTGATATCCGAGGCCCTCACATCCAGCGCGCCCCGGAAGATTCCCGGGAAACAAAGGACATTATTTACCTGGTTCGGAAAATCCGAACGCCCCGTGGATATCACTGCCGCGCCCGCAGCTTTCGCCTCATCCGGAAAGATTTCCGGCGTAGGATTTGCACAGGCAAAAATAATCGGATCCTTTGCCATACTCCGAACCATATCCTGTGTAAGAGTCCCCGGAGCCGATACGCCGATAAACACATCTGCACCCTGAACCACTTCCGCCAATGTTCCCTTCTCATGCTTAAAGTTTGTAATTTTCGCCATTTCCTCTTTTATCGGATTGAGCCCTTCCCTGCCTTCATAAATCGCCCCCTTACGGTCTGTCATGATAACATTTTTCAGTCCCATGGACATCAACAGCCGGATAATTGCAATTCCTGCCGCGCCTGCTCCGGATGTGACAATTTTTACATCCTCCAGCTTCTTCCCTACCAGCTTCAGGGCATTGATAATACCCGCCAGTGTGATAACTGCCGTTCCATGCTGATCGTCATGGAAAATCGGGATATCACAGCACGCTTTCAGTTTCTTCTCAATCTCAAAACACCGCGGTGCAGAAATATCTTCCAGGTTCACGCCCCCAAAACTTCCAGCCAGCAGCTCTACGGTCTTTACAATTTCATCTACATCCTTGCTGCGGACACACAGCGGAATCGCGTCCACATCCCCAAACTCCTTAAAGAGTACACATTTCCCTTCCATAACAGGCATTCCGGCCTCTGGCCCGATATCGCCCAGCCCCAGGACAGCCGTTCCATCTGTTACGACTGCAACCGTATTCCAGCGCCGTGTCAAATCAAAGCTTTTATTCACATCTTTCTGAATTTCCAGACATGGCTCAGCAACGCCAGGCGTATACGCCAGGCTCAGCGCCTCTTTTGAATCAACAGCCGCCCTCGACTTTATTTCCAGCTTCCCCTTTAAATCATAATGCATCTTTAAAGACTCTTTTGCATAATCCATCTTTATTGTCTCCCTTCTATATCGACTTTTCCTTTTTTGAACGTGTCTGTCTTAATCGTTTTTGGCGCCTTTCCTTTCAGCTGTACGCTTTTCACCGATGCCTCTTCCCCTTCTTTCCTCAGCCTATTTTTCTTTGTGCTCTTTGCATAAAAACCACTGACTTTTTTCATTATACTACATCGCGATAAGAAATTCCACCGGATAACATCAAAAAGCAATCCGCCAATTTCATTTTAAATTGAAAGAAAAAGTTACCATCCTAATCTCCTCAAATGGTAACTTTGTCCTTAAATCTCTGAAATTTATTGAACCGCTTTGAATGCCTCTCCCAAATCCTGAATAATATCATCTATATTTTCTGTTCCCACCGAAAGCCTGATAGTATTCGGTTTAATACCCTGTTCAGTCAGTTCCTTATCAGTGCACTGGCTGTGGGTAGTAGTTGCCGGATGGATAACCAGAGATTTCACATCCGCCACATTCGCCAACAAAGAAAATAGCTCCAAATTATCAATAAAATCTTTCGCTTTCTGCGCATCTCCTTTGATTTCAAACGTAAAAATCGAGCCGCCGCCCCTGGGGAAATATTTTTTATACAATTCCTGCTGCACGGCATCCTCCGCCACCGACGGATGGTTCACCCTTTCTACCTGCGGATGGCCATTTAGATACTCTACCACTTTCAGCGCATTTGATACATGACGCTCCACACGGAGAGAAAGCGTTTCCAGACCCTGCAGCAGCAAAAATGCATGAAAAGGTGAAAGCGTCGCCCCTGTATCCCTCAGGAGAATCGCACGGATTTTCGTCACAAACGCAGCAGCGCCGGCCGCTTTTGTAAAGCTGATGCCGTGATAACTTGGATTAGGCTCGGTCAGGGATGGAAATTTGCCGGAAGCTTTCCAGTCAAACTTTCCACTGTCTACGATTACGCCGCCCAGCGTCGTCCCATGCCCGCCAATGAACTTCGTTGCGGAATGTACAACAATATCCGCTCCATATTCTATAGGTCTTACCAGATACGGCGTAGCAAATGTACTGTCTACCACAAGGGGAATCTTATGCGCATGTGCAATCTCTGCCACCTTTTCAATATCGACCACATCAGAATTCGGGTTTCCCAGCGTCTCGATAAAGAGCGCTTTTGTATTCTCCTGAATCGCCGCCTCTACCGCATCATAATCAAAAATATCTACAAATGTAGTCTGAATTCCATACTGCGGCAGCGTATGTGCCAGCAAATTATAGGAACCTCCATAAATATTTTTTGCTGAAACAATATGATCCCCGTTCTGAGCCAAATTCTCAATCGTATACGTAATCGCCGCCGCCCCAGACGCCACAGCCAGAGCCGCAACGCCGCCCTCCAGCGCTGCAATTCTCTTCTCAAAGACGTCCTCCGTCGGATTGGTCAGTCTCCCATAAATATTGCCGGCATCTGACAGCCCAAACCTTGCCGCAGCATGATCACTATTTCGGAACACATAAGAAGACGTCTGGTAAATCGGCACTGCTCTCGCGTCTGTAGCAGAATCCGGCTGCTCCTGTCCTACATGAAGCTGCAAAGTTTCAAACTTAAATTTCCTGTTTTCCCTTGTTATTTTTTTACTCATAATATGTCCTCCTCATTCTGTATAAATCTTCCATTCCATCACTGCTTACTCCGTAAATAAAGGCGTAGAATAATATCGGTCGCCCGTATCCGGCAACAGCGCTACTATGGTCTTTCCTTTATTTTCCGGGCGTTTTGCCAGCTGAATCGCGGCGGATAGCGCAGCTCCTGATGAAATTCCCACCAGAATCCCTTCTTTCTTCGCTATCAGTTTTCCAACAGCAAACGCATCCTCATTCTCAACCGCAAGAATTTCATCATAGATAGAAGTGTTCAAAACTTCTGGTACAAATCCGGCTCCAATTCCCTGAATCTTGTGCGCGCCGCCTTTTCCTTCCGAAAGCACCGGAGATGCTGCCGGCTCTACTGCCACCACTTTTATTTTTTCATTTTTAGTTTTTAGATATTCTCCCACACCTGTAAGCGTTCCTCCCGTACCTACTCCGGCCACGAAAATATCCACTTGTCCATCCGTATCCTTCCAGATTTCCGGTCCTGTAGTCTGCCTGTGCGTTTCCGGATTTGCCGGATTCACGAACTGTCCCGGAAGAAAGCTTCCGGGAATCTCTTTCGCCAGCTCCTCTGCCTTGGCAATCGCTCCTTTCATCCCTTGCGCCCCTTCTGTAAGCACCAGCTCCGCACCATATGCTTTCAAAATATTCCGTCTTTCCACGCTCATTGTTTCTGGCATAGTAAGAATTATCCGATACCCCTTAACCGCCGCAATCGAAGCCAGGCCAATTCCTGTATTTCCTGATGTCGGCTCAATAATGACAGAGCCTTCCTTCAAAATCCCTTTCTCTTCGGCATCCTCAATCATACTCTTAGCTACCCTGTCTTTTACACTTCCGGCCGGATTAAAATATTCTAATTTTGCCAGGACTCTGGCCTCCAATCCCAATTCCTTCTCAATATTAATCACTTCCACCATAGGCGTGTTCCCTATCAACTCCAAAGCGCCCCGATAAATAGTTCCCATAATTCCTCCTTCTTTAATTCCTACTTATTTGATATGAATTATTTGATTTATCTGCATTATATTCCTGTTATTCCTACTTGTCAAGTATAAATTCAAACAACAAAAAAAAGCAGAGAACAGGAGCACATTATTCCTGTTCTCTGTTTTTTACTAATTGTCGGAAAATCTGTAATATTCGTGGCCTCCATATTCAAATAGACGCTGCAGTGTTCCGTCAAACCACTGCGTATTATGTGATTCCGCACTGGAACGTGCCATAAAGAATAGCGCTCCTTCCGAATAATCCTCGCCAGCCAAAGCTCTGTCTACTGCCTGATATGTGTCATCTGTAATTTCCACAGTATAAATTCTGCCGTCCAGTGTAGGGGAAAACTGCGCCGTTCCGCCTCTTTTATCCCAGATTACTTCATAAATCGTATCCGGAAAACGGCTGTCTGCCAAACGGTTCAGCACCACATTCGCAATTAAAATTTTACTTTTAATATCTCCTCCTGTGGCTTCTGCCTCTACAATCCGCAGCAGAGAATAATAATCATCTGATGCCATATGGTTTTTGCGTACTGCCTGCTGTGCATAATAGCCAATGCCTCCAGCCCGGCTCGTCCCTTTCCCAAGAGCAATTCTGTTCAATGCACCCCTGCGTATCTGGGAAGGGCCTACCAAAACTTCTTCATTTTCTGTTGTAATATTTACAGAAGAAACTGCTTTTGAATACTTTTCGATACTCTCTATCGAATTTGCAATCCCCATAACGCCTGTCTGCAGCCCTCCGGCCGCTACAGTTTCTTTCTCCCCGCCGCGCATATCCGAGGCATAAACCGCGTACACTTTGCCCTTACTGTCTCCGGAAAACCCCGAAAACAGCATCGACACTACCGCTACTACCGTCACACATGAGATTATCGTTGTAAAACTGCGTTTTTCCAGTGCTTTCATCCGACACAAGCTCTCTTTTAAAATCACCTGCATCAACCGCATACGGTACTCTCCTTTTTTCCAAAAATTCCTTAGCTTTCCAAGTACCTGCATTATATTGAATCTAAAAGTATGTGTCAAGGCGAATTTCACATTTTCGTAACAATTAACATGCGCATCTTAAGTCAAATTATCTATTCTGTAAATTATCCACTATTTTTCTGCTGTTTAAAAGCACAATTTTATAGAATATGCCCAAGGCTTTTATCTCGCCTTAGGCATATTTCCCAAGTGTTTTTGCGACATTTTACGACATTTCCACAATTTATCCTTCTATTTTAATTGCTTTTTTAGCATTTTCACAACCCGTAACATTTCTGCAATATTTGTATTTTTTTGTAAAATCTAGTCAGCCTCTTTGTTATTAATCGCCGTCAGCAGAGCATTTATGGAAGCCCTGATAATATCCTGGTCAACGCCTGCCCCCCAGAACATCCTGCCTTCTTTATCCCGGATTCCCACATACGCAATAGCCCTTGAGCTGGAGCTCTGCTCTAATGCATGTTCCTGATAAGTAATCAAATCATACTCCAGGCGGAACTGCTTTTTCAATGCATTGCTCACTGCATTCAGACGCCCGTTTCCTGCCGCAATAGCAACTTTCTGCTCGCCTTTATAATCTACAGTCACTTCAGCAATAATTCCGTTGTGCTGTTTAAAATGTACTTCTGTAATACTATACGGCACTGTGACATCTTCAAATTTCTTTTTGAACAAATCAAAAATTTCTTCCGGCAGCAATTCTTTATGCTGGTCGTCGGACACTGCTTTTGCCGCATACCCCATAGCTTCCCGCATCTTTGCCGGAAGATTCAATCCAAAATTATGCTCCAGAATATATCCTACGCCGCCTTTCCCGGACTGGCTGTTGATTCGGATGACGTCTGCCTCATAGTGTCTGCCAACATCTGTAGGGTCAATAGGCAGGTACGGTACCGTCCATTGTTCCTCGCCATGTTCTTCCCTGTATTTCATCCCCTTCGCAATCGCATCCTGATGGGAACCCGAAAATGCCGCAAATACCAATGCACCGCTATACGGGCTTCTCATATCAATAGACATTCCTGTATATTTTTCATACGCCTCACAGATAGATGGCATATCAGAAAAATCCAGCTCCGGCTCAATCCCCTGAGAATACATATTCATCGCCAAAGTCACAATATCAACATTCCCTGTTCTCTCCCCGTTACCAAAAAGCGTGCCCTCAATCCTGTCTGCACCTGCCAAAATCCCCATTTCCGCATCTGACACGCCGCAGCCTCTGTCGTTATGAGGATGCAGGGACACAATAACATTTTCCCTATATTTTAAATTGTCACATAAATATTCCACCTGGCTGGCATATACATGGGGCATAGAATGCTCCACCGTACTAGGCAAATTAATAATCGCTTTTTTATCTGCCGTAGGCTTCCACACATCCAAAACCGCATTGCACACTTCCAGCGCATACTCCGGCTCTGTTCCCGTGAAACTTTCCGGACTGTACTCGAAAGAAAAATTCCCCTCTGTCTCATCTGCCAGCTTTTTCAGCAGTGCAGCTCCGTCCACCGCAATTTTCAGGATTTCTTCTTTCGACTTATGGAATACCTGCTCCCTCTGCGCCACAGAAGTAGAATTGTACACATGGACTACTGCTTTCTTGCAGCCGTCTAATGCATCAAATGTCTTTCTGATAATATGCTCCCTCGCCTGGGTCAGTACCTGAATCGTTACGTCATCCGGAATAAGCTTCTGTTCAATTAAAGCTCTCAGAAAATGATATTCCGTATCAGAAGCTGCCGGAAAACCCACTTCAATTTCTTTAAATCCGATTTTTACCAGCAGTTTAAAGAAATCAATCTTCTGTTCCAATGACATCGGGACAATCAGAGCCTGGTTTCCATCACGCAAATCTACACTGCACCAAATAGGGGCTTTTTCTACACGATCCTTTTCTGCCCATTTCATAGATGGGACGGGCGGCATAAAATACTGCTTTCTGTACTTTGTAACGTTCTTCATTTTCATTCTCCTTTTCTAATAATCATTCCATAGCAAAATCCGGCTGGGAACTCCCGTGCACGGGCATGTACCGTCAGCCGCAAAACTGTTCGACAGCCTTTTAGGACAAAAGAAAAAGCCTATCATCTCTAAGACATCTTATTGCCTGATAGAGACGAAAGACTTGCTGTCTGCCTTACGCGGTACCACTCTACTTTATGAATTCCTCACTGCTGCTTCATCTTTCAAAATCTGCCGCAATGATTCGTCCATCACTCATTGGATACGGGATAAACTCCTTATATCCTGCCCTGATAACGGTAGGAAATCCGTCTGCGTCTACTCTCCCTAAATCTTTTCAGGAATTTCGGGCAGCCGCTCCGAGGTGAGTTCCAACTCTCCTTCCACTGCCTCACATCACCCGGCAACTTTCTGAATTCAGGACAAGCTGTACTATTCCTCTTCTCTGCATTTTCTTATAATTGATTTCTATTAAGATAACATCTTATGAAGCGGCTGTCAAGACAGAAATAAATTTTCTGACATTTTCCTGTAACTCTTATATTTACATCTTTTTCATGGCATACTGCTATAAATTTTTGTCCTGCTCTCTATTAGTTCTTCCCCACGGTATCTAAGTACCATAGAAAACATAGGAGAATCTTCTGCCAAAAGCCTCAAAAAGAGCTTATCGCCTTCCCAAAGATTCAAATCTATGACCTCTTTTCGAGGTATCCAATGAAGTTCTCCCTCCGCACACTCCTGCAACGTGCCGGAAAAAGCAGACGCCGTATAAAGATACATGTATTCTGTTCCCCATCCTTCAGAAGAAAATGTAATAATTCCCCGAAGCCGATACTCCTCAAGTATAAGACCTGTTTCCTCCTTCACTTCACGGAGCAAGCATTCTTCGGGGCTCTCACCTTCCTCAAATTTTCCCCCAATTCCTATCCATTTATTTTTATTAATATCTGCTTTTTTCTTATTTCTAAGAAGCATCAGATACTTCCCGTCCTGTTCAATATAGCATAAGGTTGTATTTTTCATTGCGCTCCCCACCTGTACTCTGGAATTTATTTTATTCAACAATGTATAACATCTATAAATATTTTTCAGCCGCTTCCGAACTTAAATTGTACTGTTCCTGGATTTTCACCAAGATGGTCTGCAGCGGAATATTTAATTCTTTTAATACAGACACTGTTCCTTTAATCCCTTCCTCTCTTCCTTCTTCTCTTCCTTCTTCTCTTCCTTCTTCCCGAATCTCTTCTTCTCTCATAAGCAGTGTCATATATTCCAACCTCCATTCTTTATTCGTTTTCACCTGCACCACTTTATCCTCAATCGCTTTTATAAATGGATGCTTGCTCGTTCCTCCGTTTACATATTTAAGAAACTCCCTTACCTCTTCATTTTCCGCATGAATATAGCCGTTAGCGTTGAAAAAAACTTTTCTCGTTCCGTCCCCCAGCCTTAATCCCTTGTTTTCCAGGCAAAGATTTTCAAATGTATACTGTGCCTTTCCCTGATAAAACGGGTCGAACGTGCATATAAATACAACATAGCTCTCTTTCAGCTTTTTATAACTCTCTCCCTTCTCTATTGTATTTAAATCTATCATTCCCTGATAATAGCGGCTTCTCTTGGGCAGATTTCTCTTATTCGTCGTCTGCATTTCCAAATCAAAAACCCTGTCCCCCTCCTCTAGATACACGTCCAGACGCACGCTTTTTGCATCCTTTCCAATAGCAAGCGTTTTCTGTTCCTCCAAATATACAATATCTTTAATTTCAATTTGAAGCAATTTTTCCAAAAGCATCCTGCAAATCTTCTTATCACGCATAACTTTCGCAAAAAGAAAGTCATCCTTTATCTCTAATTTTTCCCATGTCTCCATTGCCTCGGCTGTTTCCATCGTATTTGTATCTCCTTTTTATATTATCACGCTTTTTTAGGATAGACAATCGTATTTTCAAGCTCTTGTCAATTAGGTTTATCCTGTTTCAGTTCCTAACTATTTATCTTTTTGTGTATTATCATCTCTTTTTATATATTATATCATCTAGAATATAACACAAATCTCTAAAAAGTCAATACATTCTTATATTTTCACTTATCATATTGATGATACTACTTCTTCAAAAAAGCCCGGAATATCTATTTAGGACATTCCGGGCTTTTCATCTTATGGCATCTATAGATTTTCAATATAACACAACGTAAAAAACATTAATATTACTGCTTCTCCAGCCGTACCTGCCGCGTACATATCTGCTCCAGCAGAGGCTGGCTATGGCTGACTGCCAACAATCCAATCCCTCTTTTTTGCACCTCCTGTAAAAGAAAATGCCAGATCTGGCTCTGGGTAATCAAATCGAGCATTGTCGTAATCTCATCCGCCAGCAAAAACTTCGTTCGCTTCCCCAGCGCCCTGGCAATACAGAACCGCTGCAACTCTCCTCCAGACAGTTCGGACGGAAAACGATTCAACCAGTCCTCCTCAATGCCAAGCCCCCTAACGATCCGCTCTTCTACCTCGTCGCCCTCCAGAAGAACTTCCCGCATCCGAAGCCGTGGATTTACTGCCAGTTCCGGCTGCTGCCACACCATCTGGATCGGGCAGTAGCCCTGATAGGAAGCGAGCGGATGTCCGTCCACCAGAATCTCACCCTTATCCGGCAGAAGATATCCGGAAAGCAGCTTACACAGCGTGGTTTTCCCGTATCCGCTGGGCGCGATCAGCCCCACCCGTTCCGTATGCTCCACCGTAAGGCAGAAATCCTCCAGGATTTTCCTTCCATCCTTTGTATATTGATAAGATACATTTTTAATCTCCAGCTTCATATCAATCCCTCTCCGTCCGCGCGGCAGATGCCGCAGGACATCACGTACATCTATAAAAATCCATTATTCAGCAAAGGATTCTTCCAGGTGCAGGCATCTCACACGCCCGCCCCGTATTTCCCGACTGGGAATCTCACCTTTCCTGCATTCCTCCGTACATCTGCCGCACCGCGGGGCAAACGGGCAGCCCCCTGGTAAATCCTTGACATAAGGCTGCTCTCCCGAAACAAAGCCAAACCCGTTTTTCGGCATCGCGCGCCAAAGCGCTTTCGAATACGGGTGGCGCAGCGTCTCTTCCCGCTCGAAATCAGATACCGTCGCTTCCTCCAGCGTCGTCCCCGCATAAAACACTGCGATCCTGTCCGCCGTCTCAAGCGCCAGCTCAAGATCATGGGTAATCACGAGCACGCCGGCCCCCATATCCGCTAATTCCCGAAAATGCTCCATCGCCCGTTTCGCCATTTTCAAATCCAGTCCCGGCGTCGGCTCATCCGCGATCACCAGCTTCGGTTCCTCGATCAGCGCCGTGGAAATCAGAATTCTGCGGTTCATACCTCCTGACAATTCAAAAGGATACAGCTCCTCCACCTCCGGTTTCAGGCTGTACCGTGCAAAAATATCACGCAGCTTCCTTTTCACCTTTTCATCCTTACTGCCTTTGCATATCTGGGAACCAATCTTCATCAGCGGATTCAGGTAAGCGATGCTCTGCGGAACCAGCACAATCTCATTGCCCCGCAGCCTCTCAATCCTCTGCTTCGTCAGCTCCTCCCCGCAGTATAAAATCCTTCCTCCCATCGAGGCATTATACGGGAGGACTCCCATCACGCCATGAGCCAGCAGGCTTTTCCCTGAACCGCTGGATCCGACAACCGCCACCATTTCTCCTGCATGGACTTCCACATCCAGATTGCGGATAACCGGAAGCTCGGTCTGACGCATTCCCCTGTCATACTGGGTAAACGTGATATTCATATGTTCAATCTTTAAAATCGGCGTCTGTTCTGTCTTTTTCTTTTCACTCATCATCCTGCTCCTCTTTACTTACGGCTGCCGCATATCCCGGAAGACGCTGTGCAGATCCAAAGTCCTGCGCTGCCAGCCGGATTACTCATGTACACTGCCCGGATTCATCAGCTTCTGTAAGCTCTCCCCCGCTACATAAAATAAAATCACAACGATAACAAGCAGAAGCCCCGGAAACAACGCCAGCCACCATTCCCCCGTCACCAGGTACTTCATAGCTTCCGACAATACGATACCGATGGCCGGCTGCTCCGTCGAAAGACCAAAGCCCAGAAACGTAATACTGGATTCATGGAGAATCGCATGAGGGAACAGAAGTACCAGCCCTACCACAAACTGCGGGAGCAGATGGGGCAGAAGATGCTTTCTGGCAATATACCATTTACTCTTTCCCAGCTTTTCCGCAATCCTGATATACGGGCTTTCCTTTAGCTGGATAACCTCTGCACGAATCAGGCGCGCCAGAGACGGCCAGTGCGTCAGCGCCACCCCCACGATAACCCCCCGCAGCCCTTTTCCCAAAGCCACAGAAATCAGAAGAAGCAGCAAAATATGCGGAACCCCCATCACTAAATCAATACAGAACGTAACGGCAGCATCCACAGCCTTCCCCATCGTAGCGGACACGATTCCCAGCACAAGCGCCAGTACCGCGCTGACTGCCGCCGCCAGAAGCCCGATCAGGATGCTTAAAGACAGCCCTTTCAGCGTCCTCGCCAGCATATCCCGCCCCAGCCAGTCCGTCCCGAAAAGATACTTCACACAGGGCGCTGTATTTTTTCTGGAAAAATCGGTCGCCATCGCCGCCTCCCCCGACAGGATGCCCGCCGCACATACTGCCGCGAGAAACAAAAGAGAGACCCCCAAGCCAATCAGCACCCGCTGCCTGCGATTCAATCTCATTTTGACGCCCCTCCTCTCCGAATCCTCGGATCAACCACTCCGTACAGGATATTCGCAATCATATTCCCCCCAAACACAAACAGCGCGCTCACAATCGTAACCGCCATCAACAGGGGCATATCGCTTCCCAGTCCCGCAGCCACCGCCGCCTGTCCCAGCCCCGGATAGGAAAATACCTGCTCCACCAGCACCGAACCTCCGAAAATTTCACTGATAGCAGCAAAATGAAGCGTAATAGCCGGAAGCAGCACGTTCCGGAATCCGTAATTTTTAAACAAACGCCAGCCCGTCTCTCCCCGCATCCTGGCAAACAGCATATAATCGCTGCCGCAGATGTCAATCATTTTTTCCCTGGTATGGAGCGCGATATTTGACACTCCGGTAATACTGAGCGTGAGTGCAGGCAGCACTGCATGATACACTCTGTCCAGAAACGTCACGCCGCCGGCTTCCACGCCGATCGGCACGCTTAAACCGATTGGAAACCATCGAAGCCCCACGCCAAAAATCATTAACAGCAAAAGCGCCAGCCAAAAGGCCGGTGTGCTGGAAATCACCAGACAGTAACCTTTTATCAGTTTATCTATCCATTTTCCCCTGTTCATCCCGGCGATCACCCCAAGCACAACCCCCAGCAGCCCAGAAACCAGCCATGCGAACATCATCAGAAACAGGGAATTCGCCAACTTCGCCCCGATCACCTTTGCCACGGGCTGGCGGTACAGAAGGGAGGTCCCCATATCCCCTCTCACAAAATCCTTCGCCCAGGACAGATACTGCTCCGCTGGCGGGGTATTCACTCCCCAGTATTCCTCCAGCTTTTCAATCTGCTCCCGGCTCATGCTCCCAAGCGCCGCCTGTCCCACATTTGTCTGTAAGGGGTCCATAGGCGACGCCTTCATCAGCCAGAACGTAACGATACTGACTGCGAACACCAGCAGCATAGCCCTCACAATATTTTTTCCTATCAAAACAGGGATGCGTCTATCCATTTCCTTTCCTCCATGAACCTCCGAAACGGGACGCTGCCCACAGCGTCCCATTTCTTTTCACTTTTGACATTCCTTCAGGCAAAGCGCCTGCATATTCATCTGTCTGGAAAGCGTCTATTCCCATGACCACTGATCTACATTATTTACGATAGACCATCCATGCCCGTGGGGATGAATCTTCTGCTCTGCTACCTGCAAACCATTCCGCACAAAATACAAATGGTCAATATTACAGAGCCAAATCCAGGGAATGTCGCCCTCCTGGGTAATTCCTGTCGTCCCGTCCCACTGTGCCTTCTGCCACAGCTCATAAGACTCTTCCAGCGTCGCAGTTTCCAGCGCTTCATCCATATACTGATCTACCGTTTCATTCGCATATGGGGAATACTCTGCCTGCCCGATTCCGCTATTTGCCAGAGAATGATAGATATTGTAGACTTCCATCGGCGTATGCGCGCCCCAACCCCACACGAGAGGATCAGACTGGGCGCGGTCATACGCTACATCCCAGCCCACTCCCTCGGTAGTAACCCGGATTCCCAGTTCCTTTAGCTGGTTTGCCGTATCCTCCGCCAGCGCCTGACGCACCGAATCCCCGCTGCTGAACATCAGCGTAAATTCCGCTTTCACGCCATCCTTTTCCCGGATGCCGCCGCTGCCCTCCAGCCAGCCCGCATCGTCCAGAATCCTTTTTGCTTCTTCCTGGTCATACGCCACCTCGCCGGCCTCATTATACCACGGCATCTTATCACACACGCTGTATGCAGCCGTTCCATATCCGTTCAGCACATGGTCGATCATCTCCTGGCGGTCGATGCCGATGTTAATTGCACGCCGCACATTCACATCCGCAGTAAAAGCATTTCCATACGTAATGCCATCCTTTTCCTCCGGCATGATGCACGGAAGATTAAATCCACGGTTGTCCACGGTCTGCACCGCCAGCAGTCCATAACCATCCATTGTCTGGTCAGCATAAGATGCCGCCGTATGCGCCACATCCGCCTGCCCTGCCAGCGCTGCGGCGAGCGCAGCATCCTCTTCCATAAACAGCACTGTCACCTTTTTCATTTTCGGGGCATCTCCATAATAATCAGGGTTCGCCTCAAAAATCACCTGCTGCCCTTTATCCCACTGCTTCATGATGTAACGTCCCGAGCCGATGGGATTCTGCCCGTAATTTTCATCATACGCATGTTCCGGCACAATGCCCACGATTGCCATTGTATAGGGCCAGATAGAAAATGGTTTCGTCATCCGAAACTCCACCGTATTCTCATTGAGCGCAACCGCTTCATCCAGCATTGTAAAGTCATTAACCGTACTCTTTTCTTTGCAGTTATTATACGTAAATGCCACATCGGAGGCCGTCAGCGCCTCGCCATCTGTAAACTTTACACCATCCCGGATAGAAACTGTCCATATCATACCATCCTCACTGACGCTGTAATCCGTCGCAAGATCTTTGCCTATCTGCAAATCCTTTGTCGTTACTGTAAGTGTACTTTGAATCAACGGCTCATGCACATGCTCCCCTGCTCCCCAGCCAAACGCCGGGTCAAATCCTGCTTCCGGCTCCGAGGAAATCGGCATCGTAACTACAACTTCATCTTTTGCCGCCATCTCACCGGTCGTCTGTGTGTCCTGATTCTTATCTCCTGTACCGCCTGAGCATCCGGCAAGAAGCCCTGCTGCCAACACCGCCGCGCATACCATTCCTGTAAATTTCTTCCACATAAGCTTCTCTCCTTATTTATAAATTTATTTTTATCCACTATACCATCACTGCCATACCCCCGCAAGCCTCCCCGGGGGTTAAAATATATTCGTACAAAAAGCACTATGAAACTTTCGGGCACTTGACTTTTCCACTCAAAAATTATAAGCTCTTCGTAATAAGTGAGGTGTCCTATGAAAACAATTGCTATTATTGACGATGATATTCACATTGGGAATATGCTGGAAGAGGTGCTGCACCGGGAAGGTTATCTTGTGCTGCGTGCATATTCCGGCACTGAAGCGTTATATCTGCTCTCTCAGCACAGAGCAGATCTGATTCTGCTGGACTTAATGCTTCCCGGTCTTTCCGGTGAAGAACTTCTTCCCCATATTCATAATCTTCCTATCATTGTAATCAGCGCGAAAATAGATGTGCAGGATAAAGTCCGTCTGCTGCTGGGCGGCGCTGCAGACTACTTAACCAAACCTTTTGATATCAAAGAACTGCTCGCCCGTATTACTGTCCAGCTTCGCAAACATCATGATTCCGGCCTGTCTGCCATACTCTCTGTAGATGATTTAAAGCTAGACCCTTCCTCCCATGAAGTATCTGTGGGAAACTGCCCTGTAAAACTTACAAAAACGGAGTATGCCATTTTGAAACTACTCATGAGAAATCCCGGACAGGTTATCGCCAAAGCTGTCATTTTGGAACGGATCACTGAAGACACGCCAGACTGCACAGACAGCTCCCTGAAACAGCACATCAGCAACCTCCGCCGGAAACTGCGCGCCGTGAATGGGCGGGACTACATTGAAGCAGTGTGGGGGATTGGTTTTAAATTAACCGACAGCTCCTCAACAGTTCAGCTAAAAACCAAACTGCCGTAAAATCTTCGTAATCATTCAGGCAGGTTAAACTATGGGGAATCTTCACCCTTTCTTTACCCTTTTCTTGACTGCTTTCTTTACTCATATGCGGTAAACTACATGCATCAACGATAAGGAGGAAACTTTTATGGATTATATTTTGACTACCCGGGCCCTGAGCAAACATTACAGCCATTTCAAAGCGCTGAACGGGCTTTCTATGCATGTCCCGAAAGGTTCTATCTACGGTTTCGTAGGAAAAAACGGCGCCGGAAAAACCACCCTGATCCGCCTCATCTGCGGGCTGCAGAATCCTACTTCGGGAGACTATTCCCTTTATAACATCAGCAATGGGAGCTCCGCTATCCTAAATGCCCGCAGGCGTATAGGGGCAGTAGTAGAGACGCCCTCTATCTACCTGAACATGACCGCAGAAGAAAATTTAAAACAGCAATACCAAATTCTCGGCCTTCCGTCTTTTGACGGGATACCAGACCTCCTAAAACTTGTCGGACTGGAAAATACAGGAAAGAAAAAAGCAAAAAACTTTTCCCTCGGAATGCGTCAGCGTCTTGGTATAGCGGTCGCGCTGGCAGGAGACCCGGATTTTCTGGTACTGGATGAACCGGCCAACGGCCTGGACCCCCAGGGTATTATTGAAATCCGTGAACTCATTCTGAAGCTGAATCATGAGCGGCAGATTACTGTATTGATTTCCAGCCATATTTTAGATGAGCTTTCCCGGCTTGCCACTCATTACGGTTTTATCGACAGAGGGCATATGGTAAAAGAAATCAGCGCCCGGGATCTCGAAGCCGCCTGCAGGAAATGTGTACAGATTAAAGTGTCCGACATACAGGCGCTTTCCCGCGTACTGGACAACATGGGGCTGGAATACCGCATCCTCTCCGAAAGCCAGGCAGATATTTATTCTGAAATAAACGTTACCCGCCTGTCTTTGGCTCTGGTGCAGGAAAATTGTGAAATCCTTTCTCTGCATGAGCATGACGAAAGTCTGGAAAGCTACTATATGAATCTTTTGGGAGGTGCCTCTCATGAATAAATTGTTATCTGCAGGTTTTACACGTTTAAAAAAAGATAAAGTATTTTGGATGAGTGTCCTTTTAATGGCGGGACTGGGGATTTATATATCCATCAGCAACTATTCCTTCAGTCAAACCTATGGCCAGACCGTAGTTTTAGACTCAAATATTTTTAGCCATATACTCCTTGTCCCCATTGTTTTTTCCGTATTCTGCAGTTTGTTTATCGGGACAGAATACAGCGATGGAACCATTCGAAACAAAATTGTCGTAGGACATACACGCAGGGCGATTTATCTCGCAAACCTCATCGTCTGCACAGCGGCAAATCTAATCATATTCGCTGCATATGAAGCCGCATATCTCTGCGTTGGAATCCCTCTGTTTGGATTCTTCCAGTCAGACATACGGACGGTACTGCTGTTTACACTGTGCGCCGCCGGGATATGCCTGACAGTTTCATCTCTATTAACACTGATTGCCATGCTGTGCCACAGCAAAGCAATCACCACCGTGCTCTGTATCCTAGGCATGATCATCCTTCTGTTTACAGGTACGTATATTCGGTCCCGGCTCAGCCAGCCGGAAACATATTCCGATTATTCCTATAGCGTAAACGGAGAGCTTGTCAGTGAGGGAGAACATCCAAATCCCCTTTATCTCAGGGGAAATAAGCGGAAAGTATATGAATTTCTGTATGACTTCCTCCCCAGCGGGCAGTCGGTACAATGCCAGGAAATGAGTTCCGAACATCCCGGAATCCTGCTTTTATACTCAGGGATTATCCTGATTGCGTCGTCTGGAGCCGGACTCTGCATTTTTCGGCGGAAAGATATTAAATAGCGAGGAGGTATATCATGGAATTCTGGCTGTGGATTATCATCGGTATTTTACTCTGCATCATCACCGGGCTTACCGTCCGCCTGCACCTTTTGCGCAAATCCGCACTGGAAATTAATGAAGGACTTGCCGAACGGCTTACCATCGACACGAATACGCTGATTTCTATTTCCAGCCGCGACGCCCATATGTGTAAGCTGGCCGCCGATATCAACATACAGCTCAGAAAGCTCCGCAATGAACGCCACCGTTTCCAGCAGGGTGATTTGGAATTAAAAAGCGCCATTACAAACATTTCGCATGACCTCCGCACCCCGCTGACTGCCATTTATGGCTATCTGGCGCTTCTGGAACAGGAAGAAAAATCTGAAGCCGTACAGCGTTACCTTTCTATGATTGAAAACCGCACCCACATGTTAAAACGGCTTACCGAAGAACTGTTCCGTTATTCGGTAGCCGTCTCTGTAAAAGAATTTGACTGCGAATGGATAGATTTGCGTCGTGTGTTAGAAGAAAGCCTGCTTTCCTTCTATGGAAGCTTTCAGCAGCAGGGCGTTACACCGGATATCTCCCTCCCTGAACAGCGAATCAGGCGGTTTCTTGACCCTGCTGCTGTCAGCCGGATTTTCAGCAACATTATCAGTAACGCCCTGAAATACAGCGACGGGGACTTTGTGGTGCGCATGGATATCCACGGTACGATAACTTTTTCAAATACCTCTAAGAAAATGACGCGGGTCACCGCAGAAAAATTATTCGACAAATTTTACACCATAGAGACAGGACGGGAAGCTACAGGACTCGGCCTGTCCATCGCCCGGAATCTCACCGAGTCCATGGGTGGGAGCATCCGGGCGGATTACAAAGCTCACAGGCTGGCTATTACGGTGTCTTTCCTGTCAGAAAACCTGCCTGATTAAATTGCTTCTATGAATATGCTTTATTCTTATCTGTAACTATATCTTCTCCACTTCACTCATCTGATATTCATCTCAAATTCAATCTTATTTTTTTACATTTATTAATCTATTACATATTTTGCCTGTTCCAGCAAAATATTTCTCGTTATCTACTATATATGTTATCCCCATATAAAAAACAGCAGCCCGTAATCTCTTACAAGCTGCCGCTTCTCTATCCCTATCTTACCTGTAAATAATATCCTCTCTCCCCGGTCCATTAGAAACCATAGTAATCGGGAAGCCGATTTTTTCCTCTACGAATTCAATATATTTTCTGCAGTTCTCAGGAAGTTTTTCATATTTCCTGATTCCACGGATATCCTCTTTCCATCCCGGAAGGCTTTCAAAGACCGGTTTTGCTTTCTCAAGCTGCGCTGTAGTCGGGAAGTCTGTCGTTACCTGACCGTCAATCTCGTAGCCTACGCACACTGGAAGCTCCTCTAAATATCCCAGCACATCCAGTACGGTAAACGCCACTTCCGTAGTTCCCTGGAGCCTGCAGCCATACTTGGTTGCCACACAGTCAAACCATCCCACACGTCTCGGACGCCCCGTGGTTGCACCGAATTCTCCGCCGTCGCCTCCCCGGCGTCTCAGCTCGTCAGCCTCCTCGCCGAACAGCTCGCTGACAAACGCGCCTGCGCCTACCGCGCTTGAGTATGCCTTTACTACGGTCACGATTTTCTTGATTTCATAAGGCGGGATACCTGCCCCGATAGCGCCAAACGCCGCCAAAGTAGAGGAAGAAGTTACCATCGGATAAATCCCGTGATCAGGGTCTTTCAAAGAACCTAACTGACCTTCCAGCAAAATATTTTTTCCCTCTTTGATTGCATTCCAGAGATATGCGGATGTATCGCATACAAACGGCTCTACCATCTCCCGGTAGCCGTGCAATTCTTCCAGAAGATCCTCCGGATTCATTGGCGGCTTGTGGTACAGATGCTCCAGAATGACGTTTTTCTGTTCGCAGATACGGAGCACTTTTTCTTTCAGTCTCTCCTCATCAAACAACTCGCTTACCTGAAAACCGATTTTTGCATACTTATCTGAATAAAACGGTGCAATCCCTGACTTAGTCGAACCAAAGGATTTGCCCCCCAGCCGTTCCTCTTCGCACTGGTCGAACAGGATGTGGTAGGACATCACAATCTGCGCACGGTTGGACACAAGGATTTTCGGCATAGGCACTCCCCTGTCCACAATGCTCTTCACTTCATTAAATAAAACCGGAATATTCAGCGCTACGCCGTTCCCGATAATGCTGGTCGTGTGCCCGTAAAATACACCCGACGGCAATGTATGAAGCGCAAACTTCCCGTAATTGTTTACAATGGTATGTCCGGCATTTGCGCCGCCCTGAAATCTGACGATGATATCAGCCTTCTCGGCAAGCATATCTGTAATCTTACCCTTGCCTTCATCTCCCCAGTTTGCTCCTACAACTGCTTGTACCATATCATTTCCTCCTGTGTTCCAATCTTACGCCTGCCGCGTTTTCATAAATTTCCCGGAAAACTCCCTCCTGTCCCACAAACGGCAGCCTTCCGTGAGTTGACATGTAAAGTGTTGCCTTTTATACATGAATCTCTGCTTTTACCCCCAACAGCTCTTTGTTTGTCTCCAGAACCGGAGCCACCACATATTTTAGGAAGCTCTCTACCTGAAGCGGCGCCCGCCCTATATACCGGGACGGCTCCATCGTTTTCTGAAGCTCCTCCAGCGTCAGGTTAAACGCCGGATCCGCTGCAATCAGCTCCAGCAGGTTATTTTCAAGTCCCAGAGCCTTTACATTTCTTCCCGCCTCCATAGATAACTCCCGGATACGCTCATGCAGTTCCTGCCTGTCGCCGCCCGCTTTCACTGCATCCATCATAATATTCTCCGTAGCCATAAACGGCAGCTCTGCCATCAGGCGCTTTTCAATTACCTTCGGATAAACTACCAGGCCATCCACCACATTCAGGCAAAGATCCAGGATACCGTCAACCGCCAGGAAACCTTCCGGAATCGAGAGCCGCTTATTCGCAGAATCATCCAGCGTCCTCTCAAACCATTGCGACGCAGATGTAATCGCCGGATTTAAAGCATCTGCCATTACATAACGCGCCAGGGAAGCAATACGCTCGCTCCGCATAGGATTCCGCTTGTACGCCATGGCAGAAGAACCAATCTGCGTTTTCTCAAATGGTTCTTCCACTTCCTTCAGATGCTGCAGCAGACGGATATCATTTGAAAACTTATGCGCACTGGCAGCAATCCCCGCCAGGATATTCAGCACCCTCGTATCCACTTTCCTGGAATATGTCTGACCGGATACCGGATAACACTCTTGAAAGCCCATCTTCTTCGCAATCATCGGATCAATCTTGTCAATCGTTTCCTGGTCTCCATCAAACAGTTCCTGAAAGCTTGCCTGTGTCCCGGTTGTTCCCTTAGAACCTAGCAGTTTCATTGTTTTAAGCACATGTTCCAAATCTTCCAAATCCATCAGAAACTCCTGCATCCACAGGGTTGCCCTCTTACCTACTGTTGTCGGCTGCGCCGGCTGGAAATGGGTAAATGCCAATGTCGGCTGCGCTTTATATTCATCTGCAAACTTTGCCAGCTCTGCAATTACATTCACCAGCTTTTTCCTAACCAGGCGAAGCGCCTCTGTCATCACGATAATGTCGGTATTGTCGCCTACATAGCAGGAAGTCGCCCCCAGGTGGATGATGCCTTTCGCCTTCGGACACTGTACGCCATA
This sequence comes from Hominisplanchenecus murintestinalis, assembly GCF_943193015.1. Classification (NCBI taxonomy): domain Bacteria; kingdom Bacillati; phylum Bacillota; class Clostridia; order Lachnospirales; family Lachnospiraceae; genus Hominisplanchenecus; species Hominisplanchenecus murintestinalis. The sequence goes on along the minus strand of NZ_CALPCM010000004.1, from coordinate 110,427 downwards.
AGCATATACATGGGACATGACATCGTGGCGCACCAGCTTTTCCCTCTCTTTCGCCACCTCATAATTGATGTCCTCAGCATGGGCTTTCAGCTCCGCAATCTGCTCTTCCGTGATATTCAGCCCCAGTTCCTTTTCTGTCTCAGCCAGCGCTATCCAGAGCTTCCTCCAGGTGCGGAATTTCATATCCGGTGAAAATATATACTGCATTTCTTTGCTGGCATAACGCTCAGATAATGGGCTTTGATACCTGTCTGTACTCATTTTCTTCTCCTTTTCTGTCACTCTCTATTTCTCATAGCTTCCGCGGATGTCCTCTTTTGGCGGCTCCATCGGATATTTCCCCGTAAAGCACCCTTTACAGATAGGCAGTCCGTCTGCCATCTCCTCCAGGCGTTCCAGTTTCAGATATCCCAGGGAATCCGCGCCAATCATCTCACGGACTTCCTCTACTGTCCGCTCGTATGCGATAAGCTGTTCCCGCGCAGGCACATCTGTCCCGAAATAGCAGGGCCACAAGAACGGCGGCGAACTGACCCGCACATGCACCTCAGCGGCTCCGGCTTCTTTCAGCATACTCACAATCCTGTCACTTGTGGTTCCCCGGACAATGGAATCGTCTATCATGATGATTCTCTTGTCCTTTACCGCATCTTTCAGAACATTCAGCTTCACACGCACACTGGATTCCCTGCTGCTCTGTTTCGGCTTGATAAAAGTCCTGCCCACATAGCCGTTTTTCACAAAAGCCGTTCCATAAGGGACTCCCGACTGCAGCGAATACCCAAGAGCCGCCGCATTTCCCGATTCCGGAACACCGACCACCAAATCAGCCTCCACCGGGGAATCCATCGCCAGAAACCTTCCCGCCATGATGCGGGATTGATAAACGTTCACACCGTCAATACAGCTATCCGGCCTGGCAAAATAAATATATTCGAAAATGCATCTCGCCTGCTTTTCCTTTGGAATGCACATCCTCGTATCGGAGTGAATGCCATCCCCGGTAATCGTCACGATTTCTCCCGGAAGCACATCCCGGACAAACTCTGCCCCTATTGTATCCAGCGCGCAGCTCTCTGATACCAAAATATAGGCGTTGTCCCTCTTTCCGATGCACAGCGGCTTAAATCCATAAGGATCCCGTGCCCCCATTAACTTCCTAGGAGACATCACCACCAAAGAATAAGCGCCTTTCAGCTTCTTCATGGCTCCGGCAACCGCCTCCTCCGCCGTAGCGGCTGTGACGCGCTCCCTTGCGATATGGTACGCAATAACTTCCGAGTCAATCGTTGTCTGAAAAATCGCGCCCCCATAAGACAGTTCTTCCCTCAACTCCGGCGCATTAATCAGGTTTCCGTTATGCGCCAGCGCCAGCGTGCCCTTGATATAATTCAGCACCAGCGGCTGTGCATTCTCCCGGGTACTTGCCCCCGCAGTAGAATACCGGACGTGCCCGACCCCGATATCGCCTTTCATACCGGAAAGACCGCCTTCTGTAAACACCTCCTGAACCAGACCCATCCCCTTATAAGACTGCACCTGGCCTTTGGGGCCGCGAGTATCGCTTACGGCTATGCCGCAGCTCTCCTGTCCCCGATGCTGCAGGGCAAACAGCCCATAATAAATCGTAGATGCCACATCATTGCCGTCAAAATCATAGATGCCAAATACGCCGCACTCTTCTCTTAATTTGTCTATTTCTATATTCTGCTCATATATTTCCTGCATATCCCTCACTCCGTCCGCACCTGAAACCTTCTGCTGCACGGCAGTCCTGAAACCTGCCGCATTCACAAGAGCAAGGCACAGACGTAGCTGCTGCTATTTCTGTGCCTCTCTGCTATTTATAACCCCAGACGCTTAAACACTTCGTTATATGCTTCCTCTACATTTCCAAGATCCCTTCTGAAACGGTCCTTGTCCAGTTTCTCATGGGTATCTGCGTCCCACAGCCTGCAGGTATCCGGCGAAGTCTCATCCGCCAGGATAATCTGCCCGTGGTAACGTCCGAATTCAATTTTAAAGTCAACCAGTTCAATATTTGCTTCCATAAAGTATGCTTTCAGAACTTCATTCACTTTAAACGCATACTTTGTAATCGTATCAATCTCTTCCCTGGTCGCCAGTTCCATCGCGATTGCGAAGTAATCGTTAATCAGCGGGTCGCCCAGGTCGTCATTTTTATAACTAAACTCAATGGTGGGAGCTTTGAACTTCGTCCCCTCCGGCACGCCAAGCCTCTTTGAAAAGCTTCCTGCCGCCACGTTCCGGATGATAACCTCCAGCGGAACAATCTCCACCTTCTTTACGGCTGTCTCTCTGTCGCTCAACTCTTCTACAAAATGGGTTGGGACTCCCTCATTCTCCAGCTTCCGGAAAACAAGGTTTGTCATTCGGTTATTTACAACACCTTTTCCGACAATCGTACCCTTTTTCAATCCGTTGAATGCTGTCGCATCATCCTTATAATCTACAATCAACACATCCGGGTCGTCTGTCAAATAAACCTTCTTTGCTTTCCCCTCATAAAGCAGCTCTTTTTTTTCCATATTGAAATCCACCTGTCTTTCTTGAGTCATCTTCTATGTATCTGTTTCAAACATTTACAAGTATATAACAATGTACCGCATAAAGCAAGTTCCAAGTTGCAGAAAACCTTTCTCTTATTCAAATTTTCCCAGAAATTCCCGCATCCTCTGATTTCCGGAGTTGAACAGTTCCTCCGGCGTCCCCTGCTCTGCGATAACCCCGTGCTCCATAAAAATAATATGATCCGCCACATTCCGGGCAAAGTTCATCTCATGGGTAACGATTACCATCGTCATATGCTCTGCCGCCAAATCCCGGATGACCTTCAGAATTTCTCCGGTCAGTTCCGGGTCCAGCGCGGAAGTCGGTTCATCAAAAAAGAGAATCTTTGGATTCATCGCTAACGCCCTGGCGATGGACACACGCTGCTGCTGCCCGCCGGAAAGCTGGTACGGATAAGCGTCGGCTTTATCACCAAGTCCCATCTTATCCAGCAGCCCCCGCGCCTGCTTTTCCACCTCTGCTTTATCTCGCTTCTGCACATGAACCGGCGCGTCCATCACATTTTTCAGCACGGAAAAATGTGGGAACAGATTGAAGTTCTGAAATACCAGCCCATAATATCCCTGCATCCTCCGAAGCTCCGCCTGTTTCGCGTACACAGCTTTTCCGCCTTCGCTCTTCGCTGCCTGCTCGCCCAGATAGTACATCTCGCCGTCATCCATCGTTTCCAGCATCGTGGCACACCGCAGCAGCGTAGACTTCCCGGAACCGGACGGCCCGATGATTGCCAGCACCTGTCCCTCCTCCACCGTAACAGAAATATCTTTCAGCACCTCCAAATCGCCGAATTTCTTCTTTACATGGCTCATTTCCAACAGCTTCATATCTCTTCCCCCCCCTATCTGTAATAGTTCAGCTTATGCTCGATTTTCTCCATCGCCCAGGCCACAAGGAAATTAAATACATAGTAGAAAATCCCTGCTGCTACATACGGCATCATGCTGGTGCTGGAGGAAGCCAGCGCCTTCGCGATAGTAAACATCTCGCTCACCGCGATTACCATAGCCAGGGAAGTATCCTTCACCAGTGTAATCACTTCATTCGTCACTGACGGAATAATCCGCTTAATCACCTGTGGAAGTATGATGCGCAGAAATGTCTGCCCCTTCGTATATCCCAGCAAGGCGGCAGCCTCATACTGCCCGACCGGCATGGACTCAATACCGCCCCTGTAAATTTCTGCAAAATATGCCGCATAATTCAGCACAAATCCGATAATAACCGCAATAAAACGGTAGGACGATGCAATCGGAATCCCAAACAGATAGTATGGTCCGAAATAAACCACCATTACCTGAAGCATCAGGGGAGTGCCGCGCATAATTGATATGTATATCTTTGTAATGTTACGTACTATGTTATTCTTTGACATCCTGCCGAAAGCAACCACCATGCCAAGAGGCATGGAAAACAGCAGCGTCAGCCCAAATATCGAAACAGTTGTCAGCATCCCGCCTGCCAGTTTCGAAAGCATCATCCCATAATCCATCTTCTCTTCCTCCGCACTTACCGTAAAAAGGGCTGCTGCAAAAACGCTTTTACAGCAGCCCTGATATAGCTGTATTTATTTACCGATTGTCGTAATATCCTTGCCAAACCATTTGTCTGAAATCTCTGCCAGCGTGCCGTCTGCCGCCATCTCTTTCAACGCATCCTGTACCTGGTCTCGCAGCTCTTCATTGCCCAGCTTAAAGCCGACGCCGTACTCTTCTGCTGCCAGTGTCTCATCCAGCACTACGAAATCTACCTGCCTCTGCTCAATCTGATAGCTTGCTACCACATCATCCATAGCAATCGCATCTACCGCACCAGACTCCAGATCCATAAATGCCGTATTGTAATCTGCCACTGTCACAAGCTGTCCGAACGAATTCATCAGCTCTTCATCTTCTTTCAAAGCTGCCTCTGCACTGGAATCTGTCTGTACATCTACGACCTTTCCGGCCAAGTCTTCCTTTGTGCTGATGCCAGCGTCCGCTTTCACTACAAATACCTGGTTATTCTTCATGTACGGCTCGCTCCAGGTATAGGAATCCTCTCGTCCATTCATGGTAAATCCATTCCAGATACAGTCAATCGTACCCGACTCAAGCTCCATGTCCTTCGCGTCCCATGCGATTGGCTGGTACACGATTTCTTTATCAAGACGCTTTGCCACCTCTGCTGCCAGTTCCAGGTCAAAGCCTGTAAACTCGCCGTCCTCGCCTACAAATCCCATAGGCGGGAAATCCTGGTCAAAGCCTACCGTAAACGTATCGCCTGACTTTTCCGCTCCTGCTGCCTCTGATTCCGGAGCATCTGTATCATCCTCTAATTTCACTGCCTCTTCTGTCCCGGACTCTGCAGCTGTTTCCGTTGCCGGAGCTTCCTCTTTCGTTCCGCATCCTGCTGTCATAGCTGCCGCCATCGCTGTAATCAGCATCGCGCTAATGATTCTTTTTTTCATAATAAATTCTCCTCCATAATTATGTATAAGCATGTGTCTTTATCGATTGAGCACTCTACCATGCTAAATCAGCAAAATCATACTAGCATATATTAGAAGAACTGTCAACCGCCGTTTTAACTGCATGCGCTTTTACAATACTCTTTCTTCTGCTGTTCCAGAAACTTTTCCGCGTCCCACGCTTTTAAAAGCTTCGGCACTTCTTCCCGTATATATTTCGCATTTTTCGTCTCAATCCTGTCAATCTGCGCCCGCGTCACGGAAATCTCCTGCAGCCTTGCACGGTACGCTTCCTTATCTAAAAACAAAGGCAGTACCGAAAGATAACGGTTTAACGTCTGCGCCGATTTCACAATCCCATAAGACTGCCACAGACAGTCCGCTGCTTCTTCAAAAAGAAAGAGATGCCCATACCCTGCGGCCATGCTGTCCAGTACCGAGGCATAAAACTGAATTCCCAGATTCCCCGGATTCCTGTCCTTTAAAATTCGGCAGTACTCCCGGATGGCATTCCCGTACATCCCGTACTTCATCAGATAATCCGCCTTTATCTTTCTCCGCAAATCCGCCGGCTGGATTTCAATGCCGGAAATTTGTTCCTGCACCTGGCGGTGCTCTTCCGGCGACAGATATCCGATTTCTTTGAAAATGGGCAGAAGAAATCCCGCCATGCTGCCATGCCGCGCCTCCTCCAAACGTTCCGTAAGCTTCCGGCACAGCTTTTTCAGCCCCAGTTCTTCTCCTACCCAGCTGCACAGCTCTTCATTCATAATAGAACTGTCCACCAGATAGATATTCTGCTGCAGATAAAAGCACAATTCTTCTATTGTGTATATATTCGTGCTGATACTTTCAATATAATAAGGATGCTCCGCTTTCCTCACCTGACACAAATGATAGCCGCTCATTCCCCATGCCTCCTTCTACAGCTCAATCACTGCTTCCCATTTTTTTCCCGAGCTTTTATACAGCTCGCCAAGCCCCATGTCCTCAAGCCTTATCCGGCACTTATCTTTTGCCGTAAAAGTTATCTCCATGTGTATCCTGGTCGCCCGGTTCGGCCGTTTGGGAAGATCTGTCAGCCGCACTTTATGAGCCATGCTCTCGCCATGTATACTCCGGGTGAAAAATACCAGCTCATCCGTGCCGTCCAAAATAAATTCACATTCAAAATATGCCATGTAGTAATTGATTCCGGCGTTTATCATATCCATGCGGCTCTCTATCCCCCGCTTGAACATCTTCATGCCCACATTATGCTCAATCATATCCGGTCCTGCATAAATATAATTTCCCAGAGGCTTTATCCCCGCCAGGCTCATCGCCCCATAGCACGCTCCCTTAGAATACAGATTCCGGCCCAAAAACACTTTCCGCCTGCTACACAGATATTTGAGGGATTCCTGCTCCCAGCTCTGGTCAAAACCATCTCCCACCAGGTAAACCGTGGAATATGCATCTGTGCCCATCACCTTCTTCGCATGTTCCAGAAAACGCACGTCTTTCATTCGCTTCCAGTGTTCCGGTTTCCGGCTTCCCCTCGTCTTTTCATCCAGGCAGATGCGTCCCCTGTTCTTCACGGAGACCATAGCCGGCTTTGTCTTTCCATTGATATGCAGCTCATATCCTGTGATAAAATCTTCCTCATAAGAAAACAGTCCCACCTTATAGCGCCATAAATCCTTCTTCTGGCTCAACGCATAATAGTAGAAACTCTCCAGATAATCCTGGAGATAAACCTTATCTTTTGGAATGCCCAGCATCTCCAGAGCCTGCCGGATTGCCTGCACCCAGTCCCGGCGCATCTCCGCCATTGTCACCATCACCACTGCCCCGCTCATAGGCCCCACTGCCGAAAGTTTTTCAAAACACACTTTAAAGAAATTCGACAACAGCGCAACTCCCAGCTCCACTTTTTGTTCAATCAGCGGAAATAAGTCCCTCGGAGTAGGAATCTGATACTTCTCCTCTCCCGCCACCGCGCTGACCGTCTTAGGCTCCGTATTATTCTGATGGTAAAAAGTGAGCACAGAGGAGTTCCGCCCCAAATCAAAGCCTATGATTACCTCGTTAAAATCCATTGCCATATCCGCCTCCGATTTACCTCCGAACTATTCATTATTCGGGAAAATATGTTTTGCCAGGCATTCCTGTTCAAAATAGAGCTGCATCACGTCCCTGGCTGCCCGTTTGTCCTTATCAGATACCGCCTTTGCCAGACGGTTAATCAAATCATAGCGCGTATCGCCTTCCATATTTCCCCTGGCGTCCCAGGAAAGCGTCATAGGCTCTGTCTCCCGCTTTGTCCCGTCAAAATCTTCACGTATCTTATAGTGAACAGTTTCCCCATAAAACAGCGTGAATTCTTTTACAAACACACCTTGGTAAACATCCTTCATTAGCTCTGAACTCTTTCTGGTTTTCCCTCCGCCCTGTCTCTCCACAGACCAGCTCAGCGTCACGGACGCTCCAGGATTCGCCCGATACTCTACATAGCTCTTATCCTGCAGCTGAAATGGGCGTATTAACTCTGTCGGGAAATCCCTATAAAATGCGAAAGGCATCCCCCTGTAATAAAATTCCTCCAAAAGCTTCTGCACATTCCCTTCCTGCTTGTCCGTCAGGGAAGGCTGAGCCGCATAAAACCGCAGCAGCGCCAGCAGGCATACATCCTGCATCTCCTGTCCCATCTCATATTCCCTCTCAATGTAGGCAAACACCGGAGCGCTGACAGAAATCCCCCGCACAAAATACTCATATGCCCGATAGATGACATACGCCGATATTAACGGTTTTTTCCCCATATTTTTCCGGTAAGAATCAAAAATTTCCTCTGTCTCTTCTGTGCCGGAGCGCATAAAAACCAACACAAGAAGAATCTTCTCTTCCAGCCTGTAAGTATCCAGCTCAAATTGTTTTCCCGCTTTCCAGAGACGCTTCATGTCCTGTATCGGGCCGTCATAATGTTTCAGAAGATAAGAAAGCAGAGTTTCATCATATTTCTCATGCCTGAAGCAGTACCAGCAGACAGAGAGCAGCATATCATCCGGCTCATACTCCCTGCTCAGCACATTCCGGCTGCATATCCGCACCAGAGAGCCAAGTTCCGCCCTTTCTGCCCCGTAAGTTCCCACCAGGGCAAACGCCTCACTGCACATTCCTTCCGCTGCCAGCATCCCCAAAAGCTTGCGCTTATCCGTCCGGAAAAATTTTTCCAGGCTGATTCCATGCAAAAATTCATCCAGGGACGCCGATTTTGGATTTGCGTAATAATAGTCTAAAAGCTCCTTCCTCACTGCTTCTTTATATCCCTCCCGGATACCGCTGACGTCCAAAAGCTTCCAGAAGCTCTTTACATTCTTTTCCCCGACAACATGCTCTCCCACTGCCGCCCCACAGATGTTCAGAAGAATTTCCGGACACTCCGATGACATATTCCGGCAGAGAGCCAAAAGCTCGCCGCTCTCCAAAAGCCGTTCCGTCTCATACGGCAGTGAAGCTGTACAGCGGTTTCCTCTGTCATCCTCGATAAAAATCTGATAATTTTCGGTAAATAGTTTCACCTCAGCTTTTCCGCCCAGCAGCGCCGCCCGCTGCTCATGCTCAAGCTCACGGTGAACCACTACCACATAGCGGGCATTTGGGCTGTCACAGCGAACTTCACATGTAAAAATCACCTTCGCCAAATGCTCAGCTATCCAGCGGTTCAGGACAGACGCATTCAGAAACGTCCGGTAAATCAACGCCAGGCTTCGATTAATATGCCCCGCCTCCAGCTGCTCCACCATAAACTTTTCGATCGTCGGCTGATAGTTCTCAAACGTTCGCATATCTTCTTCCCGATGTTCTATTACATTCGCATACACTGCCGCCTTTTTCTGATAGTTCAGCGTATTATTATATGAGAAATACATCTTAATCATCCGTGGCAGAGGCTTTTGAAAACCTGTTCCCATAGAATTCACATAATGCTCATACAGACCGGTAAGCCGGATATCCGACTCTACCGCAGCCTCATACCATGCAAAGTATGCTTCTCCGTCCTTATCCCCTTTAATCAACAGGCTGCAGATAACTTTTAACAGGTTCCCCGAAGGCTGCTCCTCATAACATTGTTTCAAGATATCATACAGATGTTTCGAATATTTTTTCTCCCGTCCCGCCAAATCTGTGATATGCCGGATAATTTCTTCATCCAAAAGCCCTTCCCGGCATATAAAATGAAGCAGGCTCACCTCAAATTCTCCCAGCTTCTTAAGCATTCCCGGTTTTTTCTCAATAATCCCGTAAGCCTCCAAGTACATAATACGGCTCCGGCACCCATAAAGGAACTGACTTCGGATGGCTTCAAGCTTATCTGCCGGACGTGAAATCATGCTTTCCTGAAGATACAAAAGCAGCCATTGCAGCCTCCAGTTTTCCCTATCCTGATGAAGCAGCTCCAAAAGAGTCTCTTCTACATAGTCTACATAAACCCTGTCTTTATTATAAAATGTTGTCAAATACAGGTAGTAGCCTCTGACTTCCGGTTTCTCCATCCTCCCGCGCTCTCCCTCAAACTCTGTGAGGAGAATGCACGCCTCATCTTCCCGTCCTGCCGCAAAGAGAAGATGCGCCTGGTACAACTCCAGCATAGGATGCGCGCCGCCCGCATTCCTGTATGCTTTTAAGTCCGCCAGCGAACTGTCCACCCACTTTTTCAGACTGAGCCTGCGGAGCCGGAACTCCACATACCGCTCCATCAGACGCTTTATCCTTACCTTCTGCTCATGCCGCTGTCCTGACGGGCCGTTTTCGGCATTCTTTGCCACAGTTACCTCAAAGCACAGTGTCTGGTAAGGGCTTTTTACAAAAATCTTTCCGTAATTCTTCCCTTCGTGAAGCCTGTCCGGGTAAATCAGATAATCCAGGCGGTAAGTGCTCCCAATAAATTCATCCGTCGTAACCACCGGACGCTCTACTTCCAGGAACTCCGCATCTGTACAGATATCCAGTTTCTGAAAACCCCAGCCGTCCTTCGAAAGCACTGCTGATTCCTTCTGGGTCTGCCCAAGCCCTTCAAAATACGTGTCTGGCTTTTCCAGCGTAAGATTTACCACGTCTTTCGCATGGATTCCCACCAGAAACTCCTCCATATCCGCATAACCTGACGCCTGTGTACGCAATCCTTCATACAAAGGGATCCATTCCGGCTTCTGTCTCTCCAACATGTTCCGAAATCCCTCCGATACAAAAACGGGATATGCTTTCTGAAAATCCTCCCGGGCAAGTTTCTGGAAATCTTCCAGGCTGTCAATCACTTCAGCAGAAGTCTTCACCATGCTCCGGGCAATCTCAATATGGTAAGGAATCCTGTATTCCCCTAAATCCGAGCAAACAGTAAACGCGCCTTCCAGCACATCTCCTTCCTCCATACCCGTAATATCAGGTTCATACACGATTTTCTCAGAAATTCCATTAAAATCTGAAGGCTCATATGCCATGCGGGGGCTGTCCGCATAGATAAAGCCTTTGACTTTCCGTTTATCCGCACTCTCCACCCGGAATTCTCCCCGGAACGTCCTGCCCTTTCGGAGCACCGCACGGATTTCCTCCTGGGAAACCACAAGCCTGGGAGCCTCATACTCAAATATTCCATTCAGCAGCTGTTCAATCCTTCTTTTCAACTCTTCCACCTGTACCTATCGTTTATGTCTTATCATGGCGAATTTCTTTCATTAGTATAGCACTATCTGTCCATTGGTGGCAAGTAACTTTTCTCTGCTCCGCTTTTAAACAAAAATATGACCGCTGACGCATCCCTATCTTTTACGGAAACGCGTCAGCGGCCGCTTCCAGCCAAACAGCTGCGTATTTATTTGTTAAATCATATGTCTGCCCTTTCTACCGCCAGCGCTTTCGTCGACAGCATAAATGGCTTATAGTAAGCATCCGCATTTCCCATAGGAAGTATTTCATCCGAAACACGGATTCCCAGAATTTTGCGCATATATTCCCTGCGCTTCATGAAAGCTTCATACTTTTCCGGATAACTGTGTTTTATTTTCTCCTGCAGTCCTGCATCTGCCAGAGCTATTCCGCCCTCACAGCTTACGCCCGCATATCCCTCCACTGAGGGAATAATATCAAATTGCAAAATCATTCCGCTTTTCAGCACTGCTTCTGACTCTTTATAGACAGGAGACGCCAGCCATTCTTCATCTGCACACAGGTGCCCCGGATTCAAACTCCAGCAAAATTTTCCTGCCGGCAAAACTTCCTCAATCATGCTGTACAACATGCCGCCGCTCATCCCTGTCCTGATATTTTCAAGCCAAGTAACTACAGCCTTAAAATACGGAATTGCCAGTTCCTCAAGATACCCCTTCTGTCTCTCCGGCAAATCCAGCCCACTTTCCGCTGCAAACCCAGCCCGGCTCTGCAAACCGCCTTTATATCCCACCGTTAAGGAGAGGGCATCTCCTTTTTTTACGATTTTTTCTGTAGGATAAATCACCGCATGCTCAAAACGTTTTCCTGCCGCCGCAATAGTAACGACACTCCCCCGCTGCCCATGCCCATTCAGCAGCGTTCCAAGTTCTGTCTCAGAAATTCCCTCTCTTACGCTTTTCATCGCTTTCAGAATACCAGACGAAGCCAGTGCGGCTCCATATTCATAATGTGCAATCTCGTTCGCATTGTTGGTTATTCTTGCCCCTGTTTCCGGAGATATAAAAATCTCCGTCGCATTTTCCAGGCGGCCCGCTGTTTGCCTCAGGCTTTCCACAATCCAACAGGGCACGTCAAACAAAGAAACATCCTCGAACAATTTCCATCCGGCTACCCCTACTCGTTTATCCTGAATCCCTATTTTTCCGAAAATATCCTCCAGTTTTTCTTTTCCTTTCAATGGCTGGTTTGGCAGGGAAAATTCCGGATACAGAATTGGCTCCACTGGCATACGGCTGATTTCCGCCTTATTTACATTTTCATTTCCGGCAATCAGGTACGTCTTGTCTTTTCCAATTATCAGCAGCGCTTCCTCAAAACGTGTTACAAAGCCTGTTAAATATTCAAAATTCGCCCCATGCTCAAGGTCGCAATAGACAACCAGGTAATCATATCCTGCCTCATCCATCTGGGAGATAACCTTTTCTTTGCGTTCCCGCATCGTATCTTCACTTAATACCACCTGCTTCGGACAATCGCACTCTGGCTCTTCCACTTCTTTCCATATTATCTTCATGCATTTCCCCCCATAATTATCGGTTATTCAAGATGTGGTATTTAAATGCTGTACGCACACAATCCTTTGCCTTCTCCCCGAACAGAGCCCTTCCATGACTGCTCAATATAATATCCGGCTTCAAATCCATTATGTACAGCCGCCGGAAGCTCTCTGTTAATTTACTGGAATTGTAGCTCAAATCTCCCTTCCATCCTGTTCTAGCCATATCGCCTCTCTCTCCCTCCGGGAAAAAGAAATCGCCTGAAAAAATCACAGTTTCTCCTTCGATTTTACCCACATACAAAACTGTCCCGTCTGTATGCCCCGGCATTTTATACGCCTCTATCACACAGTCACCGATACTATAGCGCTCATCTCTTCCAATTAGGTAATCCGGACGGCAGCAGGGCATTACATGATTCGTGCAGGGACTGTCCATCCCCAGGTTTCCCGCTTCCAGCATCGGGGCGTCTTCCTTCCCAATATAAATTTTTGCGCCCAGGCTCTGAAAATAGGCTGCGTTTCCACAATGGTCATCATGTCCATGTGTCAAAAATACATGGGTAATCTTTCTCTCATCAATTCCCCAATAATCCATAGTCATCCGAATTACATCAATGGCGTCCGGCATTCCTGAATCAATCAGCACATAACCTTGCGCATACTCAACAGCAAACACACTTCCCAATGTTCCATACTCCGCACCCGCAAGCTGAACAATTTTATTTCTGATTCTCAAATCATCAGCCCTCCTTTCCTTTTATTGCCGAAATATAATTCTCCAGTTCTATCCTGACTGTGGAAACCTTCGGCCCATATACTACCTGGACATTATTTTCTTTTTTTACAACCCCCAGGGAGCCCGTCTGCTTCAGTAATGACTCATCAATTTTGTTTCCATTCGCCAGCCTCAGGCGCAAACGGGATGCACAAGCATCAATATCAAGAATATTTTCAAGTCCGCCTAACCCTTTAAGAAGTTTCTGATATTTATTCTGACTGCTCTCCAGATATTCTTTTTTACTATGCAGCCGGACCTCTTCCACACTATCCTCCCTGCCCGGAGTTTTCAGGTTGAATTTGACAATCAAAAATCGGAATACTATATAATAAACCACAAACATAACAATACCAAGAATTAAAATGTAAATCCATTTCGTTCTCTCGTTGCCCAGCATGACTCCATAAATCATAAAATCAAGAGCTCCCGCCGAAAAATTGTTGCACACGCCTGCCCCAATAATATGGCCTATCATAAAGCATGCGCCAGCCAGCACAGAGTGCACGCCAAAATACAAAAACGGCGCAACAAACAAGAAAGAAAACTCTATCGGTTCTGTAATACCTGTCAGGAAGGAAGCCAGAGCCGCAGATAAAAGCAGACCCTTCGCCTTTTTCTTATTTTCCTTATGGGCTGTATGGTACATGGCCAGCGCTGCGCCCGGCAGACCAAACATCATCATCGCAAACTCGCCGGAATAGAATCTGCCTACCTCCGCCGTAATCGGCAAACCAAGGCGTATTTGTTCAATCATGATATTCTGGCTTCCGTAAAATACCGCCCCGTTAATAACCTCTGTTCCCCCGATAGCCGTCTGCCAGAAAGGCAGATAAAATACATGATGCAGTCCCGTAGGAATCAGCAACCGGTAAATGAATCCATACAGGAATGTGCCCACATATCCCATCTTACTGACCGCAACACCCAGCATTGCAATCAATGCTGCCGCATACGGCCAGATTAAAGTCATGGAAATGCCCAATACGATACCTGCCACTGTGGAGATAATCGGGACAAAATTCAGTCCTCCGAAAAACGCCAGCAACTCCGGGAGCTTAATGCTATGGAATTTATTTGTAAGTTTCGCTACAATAACACCCAGGATAACACCTCCCAGAACACTCGTATTCATACAGTTCGTGAATCCCAGGAAATCACTCAGCAGACCTGGAGTCTTACTCAGCTCTTCCACATCCATAAAATGATTTACAATACTTGAATTTGCCATATTCATTACAAAATACCCGAACACAGCAGAGATTGCCGCTACTTCTTTATACTGCCTGGCCAGTCCCAGCGCCACTGCAACGCACAGCAGCAACGGCAAAATGCCGAATACCATATCGCCACAGTCACCAAGCACGCATAAAAGTTTGTAAATAAAGGTATCCTCAGGAATATACCCCGATGATGTTAGCGTACTTCCGATTCCCAGCAGGAGCCCCGCAACAGGAAGCACCGCGATTGGCAGCAAAAACGATCTGCCCATTTTCTGTAAAACGCCAAATAGTTTGTCTTTCATAAAAATCACACTCTCCTTTTTAATTTTTCACACACCTCTCACCCGGGTTCTGATGCGATTGTTGGTGTCTACATTATGCCATATTTTAAGTACTTTTGCAATAGTCTGCGCTATTTTTTTGAAAAATAATTTATTATTGCATTTTTCTGCATTTTATTTTATCATTTATATAGAACATAAAACCTTTTATCAACTACGGAGGACTACACTATGGATAATAAAACCATCAGACTTATTCTTCCCCAATGGCAGGGAGGAAACCGATACGTTTACGCTTTCGGTGCAAAATTATTAGAATGGCTGGCGCCAGCCGCAAACTGCGAAACCTTTGAAATACCCTTAATCCCAAAAACACCCGAGGTTATCAAAGACGGAATTGCTTTTAAAGAAGAGCTTCTTCGGCACTCTGGAGAAATTTACCGCTTTCTGCAAAGCAAGTCGCCGGATAAAATCATCGTGTTCGGCGGGGACTGCAGCATCAGCCTGGCTCCCTTCACTTACCTTCTGGAAAAATACGAAGGCGATGCTGCAGTCCTCTGGCTGGACAGGCATGGAGATATTTCCGTCCCCGGAGAAACAACAGATTATCATGCTATGGTACTGGCTTCTTTTCTGGGTGAAGGGGATACAGATTTTTCGGATTTTGTAAAAGTAAAACTCGATACAGAACATCTGCTCCATATCGGCGTAAATGACCCGGCAAAAGAATTCGGCCGCAAAATCGGAAATAACTATGACTTCAAAAATATTCTTCCTGAAGAATTTGCAGAAAACAGCAGCTCTGTCATCGCCGCAATAAAAGACATGCATATAAGAAAACTGATTATCCATTTTGATTTGGATGTATTGGATTTATCTTCCTTCCGCTCACAATCCTCTGCAAATCCGTCGGTGTATTTCGAACGGCTGAAACTCATCAGGCCGGGCGCTTCTTTCCAATCTCTTAGCCGTCTGCTGAACGACCTGGATAAACAGTTTGATATCGTAGGGCTGAGCCTTGCGGAATACCTGCCCTGGGACGCTATGAACCTGGCGAACCTTCTGGCTGGTCTCCCTCTTTTAAAAGATAAGATTTAATCAGCAGGGCGCTGGGATTATCCTGCCACGATAATCTCAACGCCCGCCTTCTGCATCGCTTCCAAAAGCCTTCCTTCCGGAAATTTGTCTGTAACAAGAATATCCACATCCTGCAGCGTACAGATCCGGATTAAACCTGTCGTATCAAACTTACTGCTGTCCGCCATTGCAATTTTCTTCTGGGCGCTGGCCAGCATCTTTGCCTTCACTGCCCCTTCACTTTCCGAACAGGTATAAATCCCGCCGCTGTCCATAGCATATACACCCAGCAGCAGATAATCCACATTATACTGATTCAGCTTCTGCACAGTATCTGAACCGGTAACATACAGGTGGTTGTGATCCAGCCGCCCTGGCAGTACCGCAATCGTACAATCATTTAGCTGCGTCAATTCTGTAGCCGCTGTCAACGAGTTCGTCACTGCAAAAATGTGTTTCTTATCCAAAAAAGAAATCACCTCTTCCACAGTCGTCGAAGCGTCAAAAATCACAGACGCGTCTTTCTTTATCAGCTTTGCCGCACATCTGCCCATTGCCTTTTTACATTCCAGCTTCTGATTCTTCCTCTCATCATAAAACACAATAGACGCCCTGTTGTCATTTAACACAGCTCCCCCATGAGTTCTTTTAATGACTCCTTCATTTTCCAGGCGGATAAGGTCTCTACGCACCGTATCCCTGGATACCCCTAAAGTTTCTGCCAGCTCTTCAATCCTGGCGCTGTCATTTATCCGAATAATTTCTACTATTTTATTTAATCTCTCTTCAATCAACATACCGACACCTTCTTTTTATTCATTATGCTAATTAAAACACACGCCACTTTTGTTTTCAACACACTTTTAAACTTTTTGTTTCCGGCACTAGTGTATTTTCGAGGTTTATGATAAAATACTGATGATTTACGTTCTTACGGTCTTTGCAGCAAGTGCAAAGACTTACCTGAACTGTTGCAAAATACTACACAAAGGACGGAACAGCCATGATTTTAGCATGTCAAAATATAAACAAAGCCTTCGGGACAAACGAAATCCTGAAAAACGCATCCTTTCATGTGGAGGAGCGTGAAAAAACTGCTATCGTAGGCATTAACGGCGCAGGAAAATCTACGCTTTTAAAAATTATTATGCGCGAGCTGCCCGCCGATTCCGGCGAGATTATCCTCGCCAAAGGAACAACTATCGGTTATCTGGCGCAGCATGAAGCAGTCTCTTCCGGCAACACGATTTACGAAGAACTGCTTGAGGTGAAACGTGACCTCATTACTATGGAAGAAACCATCCGCAGCATGGAGCTTGAGATGAAAACCCTTCAAGGCGATGCCCTCACGCAGCTTCTGGAATCCTACAACCGGTTAAGCACGGAATTTGAGCGCAGAGACGGATATGCTTACCAAAGCGAACTGGCAGGCGTACTCAAAGGGCTTGGCTTCAAAGAAGAGGAGTTTTCAAAAAAAGTAGAGACTCTCTCTGGCGGCCAGAAAACCCGGGCAGCGCTGGGAAAACTGCTGCTCTCGAAACCTGACATTATCCTTCTGGACGAGCCTACCAACCATCTGGACATGAACTCCATCGCCTGGCTGGAAACATATCTCCTAAGTTATCCCGGCGCTGTGATTATTGTAGCGCATGACCGCTACTTCCTGAACCGTGTTGTTACGAAGGTCGTAGAGATTGATAATGGATATGTCACTACCTTCTCAGGCAACTACTCTGCTTATGCTGAAAAGAAAAAACAGCTCCGGGATAATGCGCTGAAAGCCTGGATGAACCAGCAGCAGGAAATCAAACATCAACAGGAAGTCATCACAAAGCTCAAATCCTTCAACCGGGAAAAGTCCATTAAACGGGCAGAAAGCCGGGAAAAAATGCTGGAAAAGATTGAAGTCCTGGAAAAGCCCGTTGAAATCAACGATGAAATCCGTATCAAACTGGAGCCGCGCACCGTCAGCGGAAACGACGTACTCACGGTAGAAGGACTTTCCAAAAGTTTTGGCGAAAACCATCTGTTTACCAGCCTGAATTTTGAAATCAAGCGCGGCGAGCGGGTGGCGGTTATCGGAAATAACGGGACAGGCAAAACCACTCTGCTGAAAATCATCAACCAGGTCCTCCCCGCTGACACTGGACGTTTCACCTTGGGAAGCAAAGTAAAAATCGGATACTACGACCAGGAACACCATGTGCTCCATATGGAAAAAACTATGTTTGAAGAGCTGTCCGACGCTTATCCTACTCTGACCAACACACAGATTCGGAATGTGCTGGCTGCTTTCCTTTTCACAGGCGACGATGTATTCAAACGGATTTCTGATTTGAGCGGCGGCGAGCGTGGGCGCGTCTCTCTGGCAAAGCTGATGCTCTCCGAAGCAAACTTTATCATTTTGGACGAGCCAACGAACCACCTGGACATCACTTCCAAGGAGATTCTGGAAAATGCCCTGAACAATTATACCGGAACCGTGCTTTACGTGTCCCACGACCGCTACTTCATCAACCAGACTGCAACCCGCATCCTGGAACTGACCGGAAACACTCTGGTAAACTATATCGGAAACTACGACTATTATCTGGAAAAGAAAGAAGAACTGACACAGATTTATGCTCCCCAGGCAGCAGAAGCGGCAGGCACGGAAAAAGCCAGCGTTGCAAAACTCTCCTGGCAGCAAAAAAAAGAAGAACAGGCGCTCCTGCGCAAAAAGCAGAATGAGCTCAAAAAGACCGAAGCACGCATCCATGAGCTGGAAACCCGCGATTCCGAAATTGATGCGCTGATGGAGGATGAAGAAGTCTTTACCGACGTCGCAAAATGCATAGAACTCAGCACTGAAAAGGCAGTAATTGCCGAAGAACTAGAAGTGCTCTATGAAATGTGGGAGACACTGGCAGAGTAACGAGCCGGCGGCAAAGTCGCATTTATATCATGCAAAAGTGCAATCGCTTGAAATTCTCACGGAAGATTTGGAAATCAAACATGCAATACTCCGTCTGCCAAAGAACGCCTCCAGGTTTTATCCCTGAAAGCGTTCTTTTTTAAGACTTTTTACACATCTTCCGCTTACTGCGAACAATTCGATTTCTCCACACACACCGCACAGTCTTTTCCAAAAAATGAAATCCCGTAGCGGATTACCTGCTGGTAACCGTCATTCTCCAACTCCCTTGCATACTGCCTCTCCTCAATCTGACGCAAGGCTTCCCCGGCGCGTCTCTCCATATCCTGAAATCTCTCTGCTATTTTAAACTCCAGGACACAAGCTGGTTTTCTTCTCGTCACCGGGCGGATAAATAAATCACTCCTGCCTGTTCCCCCTTCCCGGTTAGACTTCACCACATAGCCTTTCATTCCAGAAAGGATTCCTGCCAGAAAACCATGATAAAAACTCTCATACGCATCATAGAAACTGATCGTTTCCATCAGCAGCCCGGAAATCTCTTCCTCCACAGTTTCTGCATCCGCACCTTCCAAAGCCTTAAAAAGCCGTGAACGGTCTTTCGCTTTAATTTTCTCATCAAACCATCCCATGACTTTCATGCGGAAAATGGATTTCACTTCACGATTCGGAATAGACATCTCCACAAATAGACTATCCTGACTGTCCAGCCACTCCCTGGATTTCCGAAAATATCCAGTGAAAAACATGAAATTCCAAAGATACTCCGTTGATTTATAAATTTCTTCATAAGTAATATCTTCATGAACCGGCTTCACTATGGATTCACCATCAATCAAGGCTTCAATTTCTTTTTTTGCAGTCTCATCTGCCGTCTCAATCAATGTCCTTACAATCCTGTTTGAGCTGGTATTTGCCCAATACGAAGAAGGAACGGCGTTCTTATCCTCAGACATCTCCCGGATACATTGTATCACGCTCCAGGGATTATAGACATTGGTATTTCCAAACACATACCCATCATACCATTCTTTTATTGTGCCGTATTTTCCCTCCAGCCGATAATCCTGGCAAATCCGTACAATCTCTTCCTCTGTGAATCCAAAATACTCGCCGTAGCTCCTGCTGAGGACAGAAATAATATCCAGATTATTCATGCCTGTAAAAATACTCTCCCGAGAAATTCTCAAACACCCGGTAATCACTGCAAATTCCAGACTGCCGCTTGTCTTTAAAGCTGATTCAAAAAGAGACCGGATAAAGGTAAGCATTTCTTCATAGAATCCTTCAAAAAAGGCATTCTCCAGAGGTACGTCATATTCGTCAAGCAATATCACTGTTTTTCTACAGCATACCCGGAACAGGCAGTCCGACAGAAAACGCAGAGCATCCAGATACTCTTCATAAGAAGCGCTTTCATCCCGAAGCCGCAGAAAACGTTCTTTCTCCCGTTCCGTCAGCCCATCTCTGCCCAGCACAAAATCATGGCGCCGGAATTCCCTGGCCAGTTCTCTCCTCAGCATATGGAATGCCAGCCTCCACTCTGGTTGTTTCGCCGATTTCAGCGTTAAGTGAATGACCGGATATTTTCCCATATGTGAAAGATACTTTTCGCCTGCCTGCATAATCTTCAGATTCTGAAACAGTTCTTCCTGTTCCCGCCTTGCTTCACTCTGGCTCCCTGCATCTTCAAAAAAATACTGAAGCATACTCAGATTTAATGTCTTTCCAAAACGCCTGGGACGGGTAAACAGACTGACATCACCTTTTTTGTCCAGCAAATCTTTAATCAACAAAGATTTGTCCACAAAATAATAACCGTTTGTCATCAGTTTTTCAAAATTATCCACTCCCACTGGCAACGGCCTGTAATCCATTCTGTTCCCCCCTCCCCATGTTTCACTTCCGTTTCCTACAAGCTCTTCTCCAGCTCTTCCCGCACTGTCTGGATAAATTCTTCACTGTTCAGCACCGTCGGATTCTCAATTGAAGTAATCAGCGCCAAATCTTTTGTCATCTTTCCAGACTCAATAGTCTTTACGGTAGCAGCTTCCAGCTTGTCCGCAAACACTGCCAGCTCCGGAATCCCATCCAGCTCGCCCCTCTTACGAAGTGCGCCTGTCCAGGCAAAAATCGTTGCCACGGAGTTCGTCGACGTCTCCTCCCCTTTCAGATGCTTATAATAATGGCGCTGTACCGTGCCGTGAGCCGCTTCATACTCAAAATTCCCATCCGGGGAAACCAGCACGGAGGTCATCATTGCCAGAGAACCGAATGCAGACGATACCATATCGCTCATCACATCGCCGTCATAGTTCTTACATGCCCAGATAAATCCGCCTTCTGCTTTCATCACACGGGCTACTGCATCATCAATCAGCGTATAGAAATATGTGATTCCCGCCTGTTCAAATTTTTCCTTATACTCTTTATCAAAAATCTCCTGAAAAATATCTTTAAAGGTGTGATCATACTTTTTAGAAATCGTGTCTTTCGTCGCAAACCACAAATCCTGCTTCGTATCCAACGCATAGTTAAAACAGCTTTTTGCAAAGCTTGTGATGGAAGCCTCTGTGTTGTGCATTCCCTGGAGCACGCCGGCTCCTTTAAACTCATGAATCAACTCTCTTGTCTCTGTACCGTCCTCGGCAGTAAATACCAGCTCTGCTTTCCCTGGACCGCCTGCTTTCAGCTCTACAGACTTATACACGTCCCCATACGCATGCCTTGCCAGCGTAATCGGTTTCTTCCAGTTTTTCACACACGGCTCAATCCCTTTGACAACAATCGGGGTACGGAACACCGTACCGTCCAGGATTGCACGGATGGTTCCATTAGGGCTCTTCCACATTTCCTTCAAATCATACTCTGTCATACGGGCAGCATTCGGTGTAATCGTCGCACATTTCACTGCAACGCCGTATTTCTTTGTAGCATACGCACTGTCAAATGTCACCTGGTCATCCGTCGCATTCCGATGCTCCAGCCCCAAATCATAATACTCTGTTTTCAAGTCAATAAAGGGGAGCAGAAGCTCATCCTTTATCATCTGCCAGAGAATCCTTGTCATCTCGTCGCCGTCCATCTCCACTAATGGTGTTGTCATTCTTATTTTTTCCATTGTATCCTCCTCGTATTCTGACTTCCTTTTGCTCTCGTACTATAGTAAATCAATTTTGTATTTTTCGCAACACTAAATCCTAAGAAGTTTTCCCGCATGAATCTGCCCCCAGCCCTGCTGATATCTGGGAAGCCCCAAATCAACCGCCGTCTCCCTCAGGCGCATTTTCACCTGTACATTCGTAAGCTGAGGCTCTCTGGACAGCAGCAATGCAATACAGCCTGACACAATAGGCGTAGCCATCGATGTACCGCTCTTTACCGCATAATATCCCGGATTCCCACGCATCACGGCATTGCACGAAGTAATCATGGAGCCCGGCGCGGTAATATCCGGCTTACAAATACACTCCCCGGTCGGCCCCCGTCCGGAATAGCAAGGCTTTATCCCGCTCCCCCTCACATGGGCACAGTCATCTGACGCGCCTACGGTAATCACTTTCCGGCTGTTTCCCGGCACAGTGATGCTCATAGGCTCCGGCCCCATATTCCCTGCCGCCACTACCACTACCAGTCCTGCGTCCCAGGCGCGCTCTACCATATTAATCAGCTGCATATCCATGGACGCACTCTCCCGCACTGTTCCTACCGAAATATTGAGGATACGGATGCCATACGCGTGCCTGTTCTGTATGACCCAGTCAATGCCCCGCAGCACCTCTTCTTTATTGCCATTTCCCCTTCTGTCCAGCACTTTAACCCCTACAAAATGGCACTCAGGGGCGATTCCCCGGTATTTTCCTAACGAAGCAGCGCCGTTCCCGCCTAAAATCCCGCACACATGTGTGCCGTGAGAACAGTCATCATAGCATTCTCTCCGTCCCGCCAAAAAGTCCCGGAAGCCCACAATCCGGCGGTTAAAGTCCGGATGAAAACTGATGCCTGTATCCAGCACAGCCACTCCGATTCCCCGTCCGCGGATTCCCCTCCGGTACGCCATATCCGCACCTACTGCGGTACGCACTCGATTCATATACTCATTTCCGGTTTTTTTAATAGTATATGCTGAAATGCCAAAGCCGTTCCGGCATATGATGTACTGTATATTGCAGACGAGGAGATTTTATGGACGAGAATGAATTAAGAGAACTAATTTTATCAAATGAATATCTGGATATTATCCAGACCTTCCGCTCAAGCCCGGAACAATGGACTGTCCAATTTCAGCAGTTCGGGGCGCAGGCTTTCGGCGGCGGATTCGGCATGGTACATGTGCGCAGAAATCTTTTTCCCCAGAACCCTATGGAAGTTACCGGATACTATTCTATCCCCAAGCTTTTCACAACGCTAGACACCACCAGCCTGGAGGTATCCGGCATTCTTCAGATGCAGACGCAGCCCCTCCTGAACTATAAAGGCAGGGACGTTATCATCGGCATTATTGATACGGGAATAGATTACACTCTGCCCGCTTTCCGCCATTCCGACGGGCGCACCCGTATCGTACGTATCTGGGATCAGACTATTCAGACCGGTACTGCACCAAAAAATATATTTTATGGTTCTGAATATACGGAACTGCAGCTCAACGAAGCGCTCTCCTTAAACGACCCTTTCTCCGTAGTTCCCAGCCGCGACGAGAATGGTCATGGTACGGTAAGCGCAGGCATTGCTGCCGGAAGCCCGGATGCCACCCGTGATTTTACAGGCGCCGCCCCTGAAGCTGATATAGCTGTCGTAAAATTAAAACCTGCCAAGCAGAACCTGCGGGATTTTTACTTAATAAAAGAAGAAGCCCCTGCTTTTCAGGAGACAGATATCATGATGGCCATACGCTACCTGCTCGCTGTGGGCAATGAATTAAAAAAGCCTGTCGTCATCTGTCTGGGGCTGGGTTCTACCCAGGGAAGCCACACCGGAAGCTCCCCGCTGGCTCAGGTTCTGACATACTACTCCGGCTTTACCGGATGTTATATCGTCGCCGCTGGCGGGAATGAGGCCGGAACCGGACACCATTACTATGGAAAATTCGAACCCTCCCAACCCTCCCAAACGCCGCAGAATGTAGAAATCCTGGTAGACGCTTCCGACAAGGGATTTTCTATAGAACTTTGGGGAAATCCCCCGGATCTCTATTCTGTCGGAATCATATCTCCCCTCGGTGAAACCATCGCGCGGATTCCTGCCCGGCTAAGCCAGAGCACCACGATCCGCTTTACTCTCGAGAAAACTGTTATTGAATTGTATTACGAGATTGTAGAGGCGGCTACAGGAAATGAATTAATCCTTCTCCGTTTCAAGGATCCCACACCCGGAATCTGGACTGTCCAGACATACAGTGACGTGGCTATCAACGGAGCCTTCCATATGTGGCTCCCCGTCAAGGGTTTGATTTCTGATAACACTACATTTCTGTCTCCCAATCCGGACACAACGCTGACTACTCCTTCTGACAATATAGACGTTATTACCGTAAGCACCTACAACGCTTATAACGGCAGCCTATATATTAATTCCAGCCGTGGATATACGCGGGACGGAAAAATAAAGCCTAATATTGCTGCCCCGGGAGTTAATGTATTTTCTCCTGAAATCGGCGGCAGCTATGGCGCCTATACGGGTTCCAGCGCTGCTGCCGCCATTACGGCAGGCGCCGTGGCCTTGCTTGTAAACTGGGGCGCTGAGCATCAGCCCGACCGTATTTTCACAAACCAGGAGATACAAAGCCTCTTGATACGGGGCGCTGACCGTAATCCTCAATACCTCTTTCCAAACCGTGAATGGGGTTATGGCACACTGAATGTTTATCAAATTTTTTTGAATCTCATGAATCGGTAACCCAAACAAGCCCCTTCACATAATATAAAGTGTACTCAACAAACATGGAGGAACAAAACATGAGTGATTTAGCAGCAACAAACTGTGGATGTGGATGTGAAGGAGCACAGAGCGGATGCAACAGCGGATGTAGCAATGGCTGTGGTAATGGATGTGGTTTCGGCCTTGGAAACAACAACTCCATCATCTGGCTGATTATCCTGCTCTCCTGCTGCGGATGCGGCAATGGCTGCGGAAACAGCGGATGCGGATTCGGCGGCGACAACTGCTGCATCATCATCGTACTCCTGCTGCTTTGCGGCGGATGCGGCAACGGCTTCTGCGGATGCTAATTTTGAAAAGAAAGCCCCGAAAGGGGCTTTCCTTATGTGCGGGAGACTCCGCTCTAATCTGTATCTTCTTTCTGTTCTCCATAGACGTATTCTTCTTCCGGCTTCTTTTCCTGCCGTTTCCTCTCTATACACTCCTCATCTACCTCATAAAAAGCATTCCCTTCTTTAATCAATTTAAGTTTCATCAACATTCTCCTTTCATGGTATTTCCTTTATTAATATATGTATATCACCGAAAAGATGGTATGATTTCACCAGCGTATACATATAGATTAAGGAAAAACCAATGACGGCCAAAGGAGTGTTTCCATGCTTGAAGATACATTAAAGGTACTTCCGGCCATAGACCAGATAGCAAACGGAAACCATTTGCTGATGATGAAAGCGGTAATCCCCTATCTGCCCCAGCCTGCGCAGCAGATTATGGCTCTCTACGCCAAAGCGTCAGAGCTTACGAACATCCTTGGGTTTTACCAATCCTCACCTGATATGAGCGTCTGTTCCACAGATACCGGACATGTCCCGCTTTCCGACATGCTTCAGGACATTCGCTGTTTCTGCAGCCAGGAAGCGCTAAATACCCTCGACCAGCTTTCCGGCCTGATGCAGATGATGGAACTGTTTGGCGTCATGCAGAATGCCAATGAAAATCCCGACATGCTGAAAAACCTCCTGACGCCGGAACAGCAGGTTATGTTTGAGACGTGCCAGTCCATGTTCGAAAACGATATCCCCAATGCCTGAAAGGAGACTTTTATGAGTGATACCAGTTGGATGAACAATCCGAACCTGAAAAATATCGACCCCGCAAAGCTGCAGATGCTCATGTCCATGTCTGAGCAGACAGCAGATAAAAAACAGAACGAACTGCTTCCATTCCTGATGGCAGCCGCTTCACAGTCACGCTCAAACGGAATGACTTTCTCTCCGGATGAGACAGATACTATTATAGAAGTACTGAAAATGGGAAAATCCCCTGAAGAAATTGCAAAAATGGAAAAAATCCGCACGATGATGAAACTTTTAAAATAGCGGCTCCTTCTCAGAGCCGCCCCACACGGAAGGAAATGAGACCGGATATGCCCGTCTCATTTCCTTTCTGCATTTTCGTCTTATATCCCGCTATTTCATCCGATAACTGCGCACTAAAAGTCTAACAGCCTTTGCTCACAAACTATCTCCCCCAAGTCTGCCTTGACGGACGCCGCCCGGAATCTCCCCCATCCATTCCAAGGTTAATCCCTGAATTTCTCTCTTTCGGCTGAATCAGGACAGACGCCCTCTGATTCCCCGTCCACTGGAACATATAACTCTCACCGGACGCTCCCCTGGAACCGAGAAGATTTTTCCAGGACATAGCCAGTTCAAAACTCGGATCTGCCCCTGTCCAGCATACCACCGCATCCGGGTCTGCTTCCAGAGTCGTACCGCTCTGCTCGTTGCTGAGAATAATGGGATTTCCCTCGGAAAGCACTACGGCGTACGCATTCGGCCCTCTCCCTGTAAGGGTAGATGTGGCCCATCCTTTCTGAGAAATAACGCCCTGCGCAAGAAAACGAATGCCGTACTTACAATCCTCCGTAAACGCCAGCAGGTTCTCAGATTCCACGGAAAGCGTCTCCCCCTGGCGCAGAGGAACCACTATCACATGCTGTTCCTCATTCGCATAATAGGTAATACTCTGCCCGCTCATCGTAACCTTTGTAAGCGGAAGGTTTTCTCCGGTAAACCGCCGTCCAATCTGTCCCATCAGCGCCTGCATTGGGTTTCCCTCCGGTCCAAGCAGGCATTTTTCAAACTTAAAGTTTTTGTTCCCCGGACACTCACCTCCGATAAAAGCGCCTGTTTTTGTAAACAGGACATCCTGCCCATATCCGTCCGACTCCACCTTTAATGTCAGTTCATTCACTACCTCTAATCTTAACATTTGTACCTCCGCCTTTTACTCTACCTGAACTCCGTATAACCCACACAAACCTTCCAAATCCCTGTCTACACCGTTTCCCACCGCATTAAATCTCCACTCGCCGTTTTTCTCGTAAAGTTCTCCTACAACCATAGATATCACGTTGCTGTAATACTCATCCAGCCGGAAACGCAGGATTCCTTTTCCCATGCTCCCGTCTCTCACCTGAATATACGCATCAGATACCATCCCGAAATTCAGCCTCTGCCGCAATGCCTCATGAATTGTAAGGATAAAAACAATTCTTTTCACACTGGGGTGCAATTTTTTCAAATCTATGCTGAGAGTCTCCTCTCCCGTGCCTCCGCGTTCTCCGTGATGTACGACGCTTCCGTCCGGGCTTGAAGTCTGTCCGTAAAATACAAACCACTCATCCCCCACCACTTTTCCATTACTCCCCAAAAGAAATGCCGAAGCATCCATATCACATGCCGGATTTTGAACTCTCCAGCCCAGGCTCACCTCTACTGCCGTAAGATTCGGATTTTCCCGCATCAGTGACAGTTTCTGTCCCTTTTTCAGTATCTCGCCCGGGCTCACGGAATCTCCCGCGGATACCTCGCGCCTCGATACAGTCTGCCACGGCTGGGACTGCGATACACGTCCGGGGACTGTCTGCCCTGGCTGGGGTCGGACTGTCCGATTGGACTGAGCGGCCTGCCTGAACTGCCCCGGCGAAGCCTGCGGCAATGGCTGCATAATACTTCCCATCAGTTGGCAAAGCGGCTGTGGCTGACGAATTCTTCTTTCCACATCTGCCGCCATATTCCCCAGACTTTCCGGAGATTTTATCTTCATTGGAATATCAATCACTTAGTCACCTCTTATGCCTGCTCTCTGTTACTGCAATATAGCCGGGACATTTCCACTCACGGCTGTCCCGGCAAAACTCAACCATCCTTCTTAACATTCTCTCACATCTGTCTTGAAATATTTTTCATTTTTCTGCAGACTTAAATCCCATCATATCTTCACCAGCTCGTACTGATCCGTTCCCAGACCAATCTTAACTGCGTGGGCAATGCAGGATTTCCACTCCGTATCCGGATGCGTCATATGGAAATGATCATGCCCCTCATCAACGCCATGTTTTTCTAAATTCTCTCCCAGGATACTCTCTTTTACCGGAGTCATCTGATTGCACAGATCCGCACATGCCTGATCCAGCGCCACCGGGTCAAAAGACGCCAGCATACCCACATTCGGAATAATCGGAATATCGTTCTCTGCATGGCAGTCACAATTCGGAGACACATCGCATATCAGAGATACATGGAAACATGGGCGGTTCCGGCACACAGCCAGGCTATACTCTGCCATCTTGTAATTCAGCACAGCGATAGAATCACTAAAATCTGCCGCAATGGCATCTTTCGGGCAGACTGCCAGACAGCGTCCGCATCCCACGCATTTCTCATGGTCAATCTCTGCCTTCCTATCAGATATCTGCGGTGCATCGTGGGCGCAGATTCTGCTGCACGCCCCACATCCCACACATAAATCCCGGTCTACGCTGGGCTTTCCGTCACAGTGCTGCTCCATCTTTCCTGCCCGCGAGCCGCATCCCATACCAATATTCTTCAACGCACCGCCAAACCCAGCCATCTCATGTCCCTTAAAATGAGTTAGGGAAATGAAAACATCCGCATCCATAATGGCATGTCCAATCTTCGCTTCTTTAACGTATTCCCCATCAATCGGCACAAGAGTTTCATCCGTTCCCTTCAGACCATCCCCAATCAGCACATGGCATCCTGTCTGCAGCGGTGAAAATCCATTCACATAAGCCGTATCCAGATGATCCAGCGCATTCTTACGGCTGCCTACATATAGTGTGTTACAGTCTGTAAGATATGGTTTTCCCCCAAGCTCCTTCACATAATCCGCCACAACCTTTGCATAATTCGGGCGCAGGAACGCCAGATTTCCATACTCTCCAAAATGAATCTTAATTGCAGCATATTTATCCGTAAAATCAATATTCTCAAATCCTGCCGTTTTCATCAAACGGTGAAGCTTCTGCAGCAAATTCTCATGCGCCGTAGCTTTAAATGTCGTAAAATAAACCTTTGCTTGTTCCATGCTTATCCTCCTTGAGATTGTTTTTCATTAATTATACTAAAAAAAGCAGGTATTTTCCAGTGTTTAAACCATTATAATTCATATAATCCAAGCCAAATACTATAAAATTCTCTGCTTCTATTCTTCTTGTCAATGGCATTGCAATCACCATATCTAAAACACCTCACAAAATCACCTGGACTTTGAATATCTTCCATGTTATCATAATCAATAAACTATCACAAAATGACAGCAAAACCAGGAGGATTCCAAATGTATCAGGCATCTGAAACACGCTATGAAAACATGATATACTGCCAGTCAGGCGAAAGCGGCCTGCGCCTGCCTCACATGTCTTTAGGACTCTGGCATAATTTTGGCGACAACTCATCTTATGAAAACATGAAGCAGCTTTGTTTTACTGCTTTTGACCACGGCATCATCCACTTTGATTTAGCAAACAATTACGGCCCGGAACCAGGCAGCGCTGAAAAGAACCTGGGGCTTATCCTGAAAGAAAACTTCCAGGCTTACCGGGATGAACTCGTCATCAGCACGAAGGCCGGATATGAAATGTGGGCAGGTCCTTATGGAAACTGGGGCAGCCGCAAATCTCTCCTAGCCAGCCTGGATCAGAGCCTGAAGCGTATGGGGCTGGAATATGTAGATATTTTTTACCACCACCGAATGGACTTTTCAACTCCGCTTGAGGAAACTATGGGGGCGCTCGCCCAGGCGGTACAAAGCGGAAAAGCACTTTATGTGGGTCTGTCCAATTATGATGGCAAACGCTTAAAGAAAGCCTCCGCGATTCTGCAAGAACTGCGCTGCCCTTTCGTCATCTGCCAAAACCGCTATTCTATTTTCGACCGCACCATTGAAAACAACGGCTTAAAGCAAGCCGCCGATGAGCTTGGAAAGGGCATCATCGCTTTCAGCCCTCTCGCTCAGGGAATGCTGACAGACCGCTATCTGGACGGCATCCCGGAAGACAGCCGCGCCAAAGCTGACGCACGCTATTTAAAAGAATCTGCCCTTACCCCGGAGCGCCTTGCCCTTATCCGGGAACTGAATGCGCTGGCCGCCGAACGCGGACAGACCCTGTCGCAGATGGCGCTGTCCTGGGTTCTTAACAGCAGCGAAATTACCAGCGTCCTGATTGGCGCTTCCAAACCTTCACAAATTCTTGAGAATCTGAAAGCTGTCGAAGACATCTACTATTTTACTGATGAAGAACTCCGCATCATTGACGATATTGCTTCCAGGCAGGTATACAACACACGGTAATCAGAATATAACAAATGCTCCCATACCAGATACTGGATATGGGAGCCGTTTTTTATTCTTACATATTCCTAGAAACCTGCCAGCCAGTCATAAAGCTCCTGATATTTCATCGCAGATGCTTTCCAGGAGAAATCTGCCGCCATAGCTCTGTCAATAATCTTATTCCACTCGCGCTTTTTCTCAATATAAACAGAATGGGCATATCTGATGGTATTGAACATTTCGTGGGCATTATAGTTCGCAAAGCTGAATCCCGTTCCGGTTCCCTCGAACTCATTGTACGGCCATACCGTATCTTTCAGACCGCCTGTCTCCCGGACAATCGGCACGGTTCCGTAACGGAGACTCATGAGCTGGCTCAGCCCGCACGGTTCAAACAAAGATGGCATCAGGAACGCGTCGCAGCCCGCATAGATTTTGTGGGAAAGCGCCTCGGAATAGTAAATATTCGCCGATACCTTTCCTGGATATTTCCATGCAAAGTAACGGAACGCATTCTCATACTTCTCTTCACCCGTTCCCAGAACTGCAATCTGCAGATCCTGCTGGCAGATTTCGTCCATCATGTAATTAATCAGGTCGAAGCCTTTCTGGTCTGTCAAACGTGATACAATACCTATCAGAAACTTCTTGTCATTTACTTCCAGTCCTAGCTCTTCCTGGAGCGCACGTTTATTTTTCGCTTTTTCTTTACGGAAATTCTTCGCATTGTAATTCTTTGCAATATACTTATCCGTCTCAGGATTGTACTCATCGTAATCAATACCATTCAAAATTCCACGGAGACTGTTGGCGCGGGCATTTAAAAGCCCATCCAGATTTTCACCGTAGAACGCCGTCTTAATTTCTTCTGCATACGTATTGCTCACCGTAGTAATCGCGTCTGCGTATACCAGTCCGCCTTTCAGATAATTCGCATCCCCATATGCCTCCAGCTTATCCGGCGTGAAGAAATAGCTCGGCAGACCTGTAATATCTTTGACTGTTTTCATATCCCATACGCCCTGGAACTTCAGGTTATGTATAGTCATAACCGTCTTGATTCCGCGGAAAAACTCGCCCTGCTGGAATGTATCTTTCAGATACACCGGAATCAGGCCGGTCTGCCAATCATGGCAATGGATGATATCCGGCCGGAAATCCAGCACCGGAAGGGCGGAAAGCGCCGCTCTTGAGAAAAATGCAAATTTCTCAATATCCTCATAGATATTTCCGTAAGGCTTTGGCCCCGCAAAGTAATACTCATTGTCAATAAAATAATAGGTAATTCCGTCATACTGCATCTCCAGGATTCCCACATACTGGCTGCGCCAATTCATTTCCATATAAAAGTGAGCCCGGTACTGCATCTGGTTCTTAAATTCCTCTTTCATGCACATGTATTTTGGAACAATTACACGTACGTCGAAATATTCCTTATCGAAACATTTCGGAAGCGAACCTACAACATCCGCAAGTCCTCCTGTCTTGATAAACGGAACGCATTCAGAAGCAACAAATAGTATCTTCTTCATAGAAAAACCCTCCTAATTAGCATTAAAAGCCATTTTTTCTATTATACCGCATTTTGCCTCCAATGAAAAGCAATCCTTATATATTTTTATATTCTAAACGAATTTTATCTGCAATCAGCGCTATAAATTCGGAATTCGTGGGCTTACCCTTTCCATTATGAACCGTATATCCAAACAGTTCGTCAATCGTATCCATCTTTCCGCGGCTCCATGCTACTTCAATCGCATGCCTTATGGCACGTTCTACACGGCTAGGCGTGGTCTGGTGCTTCTTGGCAATTGTTGGATACAAAATTTTTGTAATGGAATTCAGCATATCCATATCACTTACAGACATGATGATGGAATCTCTCAGGTACTGATAGCCTTTGATATGTGCCGGAACGCCAATCTCATGAATAATATTTGTAACATCCGTTTCCAGGTTGCGCTCCATATATTCGTTTTTGCTTTCGTATGCATTTACTTTTCGCACCTCTGCAAAATTCTTTTCCCGTCCCGACCGGATATGCTTAATCCGGCTAATCACCATATCATTATCAAAGGGCTTCAAAATCAGGTAGTCCGCTCCCAGCGCAAAGGCATCTTCCATGATTTTTTCCTGGCTTACTGCAGTAATCACAATAAACGCCGGATGCTTTTTCAGCTCTCTGTCCTCTTTCACCCGCTCCATCACGGTCAGCCCGTCCAGTTTTGGCATGATAATATCCATCAGCACCACATCCGGCTGTTTTTCATGGATAACGTCCATCAGCACTTCTCCATTTTCCGCCTTGCCTACTACCTCCAGCTCCTCATCACTGTTCACGATATTCTCCAGCAGCTGCGCCACCCTCACATTGTCGTCGGCAATCGCAATACTTATTTTGTCCATCAAAGAATCCTCCCCTTTTTACAATATTTTTCGCCACATAAACATGCCGTCGGCAAAACCCTCTTGTATTATATAAATGCTTCCATTTATTGGCAAGGGAAAGTTATTGCTGTAATTCGACAAAATTTTCTCTATTTCCGGCCTTCCTGCGCAATCCTGCCGCCATTTTCTACATTTTTCGACAATCTTCTTTCCTATCCTCCAAAATCCACCTCAAACATACAAAGCTCGTGGAGCGCCCGTGTCGCACAAATATATTTCGCCTGCCTGTGGAGCGGCGTCCTGTCGGTATTATTATAAACAGTAAATACCTGGTCGAATTCCAGCCCTTTTGCATGATAAAAAGTGGTGACTGTCAATCCTTTGCAAAATATGGTACTATTCCTATCCATGCAGGCAAACCGCTTTTCCGTATCGAAACCATTCTCTTCCAGCCGGCATTTCAGATAACCTGCCGCAAAATCCGCCGCGTCCTGCGTCATCACCAATACCGCCGCCGTCTCAAACTTTTCAAGATCCAGCTGCACAAGTACCTCTTGCAGCGCCTCCTCTACAGTAGAAAATATAACTTCCCTCACCGGGGCGCCATGCCGTTCAAACAATTCTGCATCCGTACCCCCAACTATCCGCTCCGCATACTCTGCAATCTCTATCGTATTGCGGTAGCTCTTTCTTAAACTCAGGCTTCTGATATCCTTTCCCAAAACCTGCGGCAAAAAGTCCATCACATCCCGCTGCGCCCCTTCCATGGTCTGCGCCCGATCCCCCAGCACCGTCATACGGCAGGAAAACAATTTGGCCAGGATTTCATACTGAATATAAGAATAGTCCTGCATTTCGTCAATGACCAGATGCTTAATATTCCTGTTTTCCGCACAGGTACACAGCATGTATTTCAGATAAAGCATCGGATATACATCTTCATACGCCAGCCTCCTCTCCTCTCTCGGCACCCGCGGCAGAGACGGATATCCGCTCTCTTCCAGGAAACGGCTGTACAAGACATACAAATCCCTGTTTTCATACATCTCCATAAATTTTTCCCGGACACATAGTTTCTCATCCTCTTCAAAATCACGTCCGGCAAGCGTTTCATATTCATCCGTCACATATTCCATCACCGCATCCATCCGGGACAGCAGAGGAATATCTGGAAAGCGGCTGTAAAACAATCCCGCAATCTCTTCTTCCGTCTTTTCCATTTTCTTAAATTTGAAATCTGAAAACTCCATCAGCCCATATTCAAGCTCCAGAGCATATTTATTGAGCTTTACTGCAAATTCTTTCGACTGCTTCTCTGCAAAAAGCCCCACATCTTCCGGGAATTTCAGCTCCTTCTCAATCTGGTCACACCGCTCCTCACAATCGTGCACCACATCCTTTAGCTGATGATAAGCAAATATATCAAAGCTCATTTCCCTGATATTTTCCTCTCCCAGCTCCGGCAGTATATGGGAAATATAGTCTGAAAATACACTATTGGGAGAAAGTACCAGCACATTCGAAGATTTCAGATATTTCCTGTCATGATACAGCAGATAGGCAATCCTGTGCAGGGCAATAGACGTCTTTCCGCTGCCCGCCGCCCCCTGAATCACCAGTATCCGATCCTTCGTGTTACGGATAATTGCATTCTGCTCCTTCTGGATGGTGCTTATGATATTTTTAAGCTTTACATCACTGCAATTTCCCAGCTCCCTTCCGAGCACGTCATCATCTATTTTTACATCGTTCTCAAATGCATATACCAGTTTTCCGCCCCGTATCTTGTACTGCCATTTGGACAGAATTTCTCCTGCCATCCTGCCCCCCGGCGCGTCATAATAAGCCTGCCCTTTATCATAATCATAGAAAAGCCCTGACACCGGCGCTCTCCAGTCGTAAACCATAGGGACTTTCCCTGCCTCCCGGGAAAAATTCCCAATCCCTATATAAAACGTCTCAGGCTCTTCCTCTCCCTCATATACAAAATCAACCCTTCCAAAATATGGAGAATCCATCATCCTGAGAAACCTCTGCCGCAGAAGAAGCTGCTCCTGGTTTGCATTTATCTGCCCAAGCAGCGCCTGCTGGTTATCAAAATCTTCATACCCATACTGATCCATCTCTGTATAGTTTTCCCAGTAATACTCATGCATCCCCTCTATCTCTTTTTCACCCTGGGCAATGTTTTCTTCTATTTTCGCAAGCCGCTCCCGCAGGCATCCAAGGACATACTCTAAGTGTTCTGTACTTTGATCCATTTCTGTTTCCTGGCTGCGTCCCGCGATATGGGCATGGCAGCCATTCCCTTTCTGTTTTCTCTTATATAGTGTATGTCCCATT
Organism: Hominisplanchenecus murintestinalis; assembly: GCF_943193015.1. Classification (NCBI taxonomy): domain Bacteria; kingdom Bacillati; phylum Bacillota; class Clostridia; order Lachnospirales; family Lachnospiraceae; genus Hominisplanchenecus; species Hominisplanchenecus murintestinalis. Next base: position 75,652 of record NZ_CALPCM010000004.1, on the reverse strand, counting down.
ATAAATATTAACCCAAAATAAGGCAACCACTTTCTTAACGGCTGCCTTATATCAAGATACCACTATGAAACTTTCCATCTTTTCTAAATGCTCTTCCGCAGCTCCTCCAGGCGAAACCACGCTGTCCGCAAACCTTGCTTTTTGACAGTACCGCCATTATAATATAGTAAACGAAACATTCCAAAAAATATCTTTACCTTTTCTGAAAGGAGCCGCAAAACTATGTCACGCACAATGTTTGACCCTATATACAAAGAAATATTCCCTTTTTGGGATAAAATATCTGAAACTGATAAGGACTATATCTGTCAGAATTCTTATACCATTACTTATCCCAAAGATACAAATATTCATGACGGCAATGAATGCTCCGGCGTAATATTTGTCCGCTCAGGCAGCCTCCGGCTCTCAATCATGTCTGATGAAGGCAAGGACATCACTCTATACCGCCTGCACCAGAGAGACATGTGTATGCTGTCTGCTTCCTGCGTACTTCAAACAATCACATTTGACGTGTTCATCAATGCCGAAGAGGACAGCGAATGCTACGTAATCAGCGGTCCCGCTTTTGCAGCGGTCTCCGAGCGTAATCCATCTATTAAAATATTTGCCCTTGAAACCGCCGTCAGCCGTTTCTCCGACGTCATGTGGGTGATGCAGCAGATTTTATTTATGAGCCTGGATAAACGCCTCGCTATTTTTCTTTCGGATGAATCTGCACGAACAGGTTCCAATACTATTACATTAACTCACGGGCAGATTGCCAAATATATCGGCTCTGCCCGTGAAGCTGTATCCCGTATGCTGAAATATTTTACAAATGAAAAAATTGTAGAAGTTTCCCGCGGAGGCATTAAAATCCTTGACAAGAAACGCCTGCGCAAATTAGCCCTCTAACATGGCAAGAATCTGCGCTTTCCGTTTTGCGCCTGCCGACTGATTCACAATTTTCCCGCCCTTTATCACAACCAGGGTCGGAATACTTGCAACGCCAAATGCCTGTGCCAGCTCCATTTCATTGTCCACATTGACTTTTCCTACAAGGTACTGCGGATTTTCCTCTGCGATTTCATCTACTACCGGAGACACCATACGGCATGGGCCGCACCAGTCAGCATAAAAATCTAAAAGAACCGGCTTCTCACTATTTTTTACGGAATCGAAATTGTTTTTATTTACACTAAGTACTGACATAATCATTTACTTCCTTTCTTTGGTTTGTATGTTTAGTATAACCCAGATTTTTTATGATTTCTGTGATGACGTCACATTTCTTGCTTTACATATCAACTGCGTCATTGTCCCCATCGGGCAGTACACACACCAGGAGCGGGGTTTAAACAACAGCATTGTAAGAAAGCCAAGAATCGTAGAGGTCAGCATTACGCTGTAAAAACCAAATGCAAACTGTGCTGTCCCCGCGGAAAACAACGTGCCATGATATGCCCAATGCCACGGAACTTTAAAGGTCCACAATAGCGTTACTGCCTTGCTCAACTCCCTGCTTCCCGCAAACACTAACCAAGTGTTCCACAGCATAAAGAAAAACATCACAAAAAAGAAAATCAAAAACCCGTACCTGAAATATTTTGATTTCATCCACTTCGGAATATCCCTGTTCCGAGAAAACCCAAATCTGCCTCCCGCAAGGGAAAACAACTGCCCTCTGCCGCAATACTTATTACAATACGCTTTATTGCCTTTTACAATTGCTATAAGCAGCGGTATAAAAAAGCAGAGAAGCCCCAGCCAGGCAAACAGGATATTAAAAAATCCCAAAATTAGATATGTAAGAGAAAAAATCCAAAGATAATCATACCATTTCTTACTTTGCTTCATCATTCACCTCCAACGTAATAACACTTGCAGGACATTCCTTCGCACACTTCCCGCATCCGATACACAATCCATAATCAACCTCTGCGCAAATGCCAAAAGGCACGGTAATCGCCGCTCTCGGACAAACTTTTATACAACACCCGCACGCAACGCACTCTTTCTTACTGATAACTGCTCTTCGTTTTGCCATAAAAAATCCCCTCCTGTTTTACATTACTATACAGGAAGAGATTCTTTTATTCAGTGACGAGGTCACCTGAGAGACTTAAAAGCTAAAACCACCCGCATATCTCCCCCCTTGGCTCAAAATAAGCAAAGGAAACTTTATGTCCAAATAAACCGGATACTTTCTTTAAAATCATCTTTAACCATTTTCCATACAATCATCCTGGTATTCCTCAAAATCACATTGAAAGGCCCTGGTCGAGTAAAGTTACATCCCCCTCTTATTAGGTGGCGTTTAAAATTATACAACATTACCGAATTAAAATATATGTAATTTGATGAGGCAGGTTTTCTGGCTTGATGCCACGCTACCCCAGCATATCGCGTACAGAACAGTTATTTTGATTCTTTTCATAACAGTTCGCCTCGTTATATAACTTTGGGTAAAACCATCATACAAAAAACAGCACCCCCACCAACTGCATAAATACCATTTACAATCAAACAAACTTTCATCAAATTGTTTTGAGCTTTTTCTTTGACATACGAAATAATGGTGAATACTCCGCTGAAAATCATAAACGCCGCATAGCAGGAAATCATAATTTCAGCGACAGGAGATTCCAATGCCCAGTCATAAGTTCTAAGCGGGAGTATCGTCCACGGGATAAAAAGCATAATAGCGCTGACAGTGGTTAAAATTTTGTTTTTCATAATTATCTCCTTTCAGCCTGCCCGAAACAAAGGCAGGAAATGCCTAAACATAAGAGTGTAATAAGGGCGGCAACGGGTATCCACGGTATGAGTTCGACCTGCGCCATATCAAGATTTGCTGCAAGTTTTCCGTATTCCGATGTGATGACAAAAAACGGATACGACATTGGATAAGCAAACCACGCTTTTGTATTGATTATTAGCACCGATGGTACTATTGACGCCAGGCCAATACCGATTGAAAAAATCGGTGTCTGAATGCAAACCGATAACATCCAAAAAAATGCAATCATCGGTATTGCGGATAGAAATATCAAGCTAATCTCTTTTAGAACAAATAGCGGTGGCAGGATAAAATTATAATCCTGTGTCCCCGAACTGATGACGGCGCTGATATAGTACACACCTGTCATCATTAAGATTTGTATTGCCGCCAGTGTTAGCAATACAGCAAACTTGGCTATACAGAGTTTTGCTGTACTGATCGGCAGGGCAAGCATTTTCAAAATGCCCTTGTTTGCTCTTTCAGTCTGACTTAAAAGAACTGTCCCAACTACCATACTTGCAGGAAACATAAACCATGCCATTCCCATAAAGCCTTGAATAAAGAAATTGTTTTCTGGCGAAATTCCCTCTGCCTGCATACCAAAATTCATTTTAGCATTCAGGATAGACGGTATCCAAAGAATGACGGCAGCCACAGCCAAAATGAAAAGAATTTTAGATCGGCGTATCTTTTTGAATTCTACGCCGACAAGTGTTAAAAAGCTCATTCAAACGACCTCCTTACCTTTACGAGTATGAGCTGCGCCAAACCACAAACAGCAAGCTCTGTGATTGCTCCGCAAATATAGTGCGTTGACTGCGTTATATCTGTACCCGCAAATATCTGAAAAGGCATTGCAAATGGGAAAAGTGAAAGGGCAAAATTCGTTGTCGGCAGCATCGTTGCGGTAAACACGCATACTACGCCGATTCCAAGTGATACCCACATATTCTTACAGGCTTCCGAAATAAGAAGCGACAGGATAATGCAGGGTAACATCAACAAAAACGAATACCCGGAGCATTTGCACAGTTCACTGAAAAAGCCGCTTCCTAGTTCAAACCAGCGATAGGAACAAAATGTAATTGCTCCCGCCTCAATGACAAGCACAAAAAGGCTCATAAAACTTGTCAAAACCGCTTTGCTAAAGAAAATAGAACTTTCCCGAATGGGTAAAGATTTCATTTTCTGCATAGCGTTGTCTGCATATTCTGTATGATATAAAAGGCAGCTTCCGGCTACTACAAGCAGCACATTCAGCATTGTCATCATCTGCCAATTTGCACCAAGCAAAATTTGTATCGGACTGCCCGACTGGTTAAGATATATTTCTGAACGGACTGCCATATTGATAACAGGAACTGCCGCAGCTAAAATACTGCCAACGAAAAATGCCGGTAAAAAACCTGTTCGCTTTACCTTTTTACATTCCAAAGAAATACTCATCGCACCGTCCCTCTTTGCCTGTTGTCAGCATCAATCAAAGCAAGGAATGTATCCTCCAGATTGTCCGCAGGGTAGCCTTTTGATGCTGCGCCGAATTTAAACTGGTCGAGCGTTCCCTCAAACAGCAAGTGACCGTGATTCAAGATACCGATGGTATCAGCCATTAGTTCTATTTCTGACAGCAAGTGTGACGATACCAAAACGGTACAATCAAACTTTTCCGGTAAAGAACGGATCAACGTTCGGATTTCGTGGATACCGACAGGATCAAGTCCGTTTGTCGGCTCGTCTAAAATCAGGATTGGCGGCTTTCCGATTAAGGCGCTTGCAAGACCTAACCTCTGTTTCATTCCAAGAGAATATTTTTTTGCAAGCCGCTTCTTAAACTGTGTCAGTCCCACGATTTCAAGAGCTTCCGCTACGGAGGATTTGGGCAGTCCCAATATTTTGCGGATAATTTCGAGATTTTCTTCACCGCTTAAATTTCCATAAAAAGCGGGGGCTTCAATAAACGAGCCGATTTCTTTTAGAATTTGCACTCTGTTTTCGGAGTACATCTTCCCATCAATCGTAAATGAACCGCCGGTGGGTTTGGTAAGCCCCAAAAACATTTTCATGGTAGTGGATTTTCCAGCCCCGTTCGGGCCGAGAAAACCATAGACAGCGCCTTTCGGGATATGCAGATTGATACCCGAAACCGCAGTAAAATCAGCATATGATTTCGTCAAATTTTTAGTTTCAATGATGTTCATTGCGTTTTGCTCCTTTCTTATCATTGCAAATACATTGTAACTTGCGAACCTTGTGCTAACCTTCTCGTGTCCTTACATTTACCTTACATTTCATCGCACATTAGAAAATGACACATTTCTATGGTATAATAAGAAACACAAAGGAGGTATCCGTATGGACTTTGATTACTTGAAACAAAAACGCATTTTGCTTGTTGATGATGAGCAGGAGCTTTTAGATATGGTCGTATCCATCTTAAACGAGGACGGATTTCAAGATATCAAAACGGCAAAAACAGTAAGTGAAGCGGTTACGGTTTCTGACACCTACCAGCCTGAGTTTGCGATTCTTGATGTAATGCTTCCTGACGGGAATGGGTTTGATTTAATGGAACGGCTTAAAAAAACGGCTGACTATCCTGTGCTGTTCTTAACTGCCCGTGGCGAGGATGATGATAAGTTCCGTGGTTTCGGACTTGGTGCGGACGATTACATGGTAAAGCCGTTTTTGCCAAAGGAGCTTTTATTCCGTGTAAATGCCATTCTCCGCAGAAGTTACAAAGCCGAAAATCCCCTTGTGAAGCTGCATGGCAGCAAAATTGACTTTGAGCGTGCAGAAGTCTTAAAGAACGGCGAGCACATTTCTCTTACGGCAAAAGAACACGACATCCTCGCTGCTTTATATCGGAACGCAGGAAGAATTGTTACGATTGACGCTCTGTGTGAAGCGGCTTGGGGTGATAATCCTTTCGGCTATGAAAATTCGCTGATGGCGCACATCCGCCGTATCAGAGAAAAAATTGAAGAGAATCCGTCCCAGCCTGTTTCACTGATAACGATGAAAGGGCTTGGATATAAACTCGTTGTGGAGGGCAAGTAACATGAAGAGCGTACCGAAACTAATACGGCGTTTTGTCGGTATTATGCTCTTGTCCTCGATGCTGCTCATTATTCTGAATTTTGCTTTATTGGGGATATATACGCTGAATCAGGCGCCAAATAGTTCTCCTTGGATTACGGCGCAGGAAGTTGCCGATCATTTATCCAAAAATGAAAACGAGTATGTTTTAAGCGAAGATACGGCGCTTGAACTTCAAAATGCAAATGTATGGGCGATATTTATTGACAACATGGCAATGAAAGTAGTATGGCAGACGGATAATCTTCCCGAAACCGTACCTATGTCATACACTATTTCGGATATAGCGAGCCTAACCCGTGGCTATATTGACGGGTATCCTACATTTACAGGAGAAGCTGAAAACGGACTTGTGGTACTCGGCTATCCGAAAGAAAGCTTTTGGAAACATATGTGGCCGAGTTGGGACTATAATTTAATCGCCAACTTGCCCAAAACGGTTCTTTCAGTTTTAGTAATCAATATAGCCTTAATTTTTATTATCTATGTGATTGCTAATTCCAAGCTGTTAAAATCCGTGAAACCGATTGTCAGCGGAATACAGGCTTTATCAACGAACGAAGAAGTCTATATCAGGGAAAAGGGGCTTTTATCCGAGCTTGCAGTAAACATTAACAAGACCTCAAATATTTTACAAACGCAAAGCAGGCAGCTTCGCAAAAGAGAAACTGCAAGAGCAAATTGGATCGCAGGAGTGTCCCACGACATACGAACCCCTCTGTCAATGGTAATGGGCTATGCCGGACAGTTAGAAAACGATGTGCAGTTATCAGAAAATAACCGTCAAAAAGCGGCGGTTATCGTACGGCAAAGCAAACGAATGCGAAACCTAATTAACGACTTGAATCTTGCGTCTAAGCTGGAATATAATATGCAGCCGATCAACCCTGAAAGGCAAAATCTGATTGCCGTTGTCCGTCAGGTCGTAGTTGATTTCATCAATATGAATATTGATGAAAAGTACACGATTGAATGGCAAACAGACGAAACATTAACTTCTTGTACCGCAAATGTTGACAAAGACTTAATAAGGCGGGCAGTAAGTAATCTGATTCAAAATAGCATGAATCATAACGAGCAGGGATGTCAAATCTTCGTTCGTGTTATAGCTGAAAATAATGTTTATACTGTGATTGTTTCCGATGATGGTGTGGGTGCGACAGATGAACAGATTGGAAAATTGAACAACACGCCGCATTATATGGTGTGCGATGAAAAAACAACCGAACAGCGCCACGGTTTAGGGTTACTTATTGTTAAGCAAATCATATTTGCACACAGCGGAAAAATGCTGATAAAGCATAGCGACTATGGCGGATTTGAGGTCGAGCTAAGCTTGCCGATGACTATGTAAGGAAAAAGGAAACAAAAGAACGCTCTGGTTTTGGAAATGAAATTACTCCAGCAGCCACAAATCGACTCGTAACGCTTTCTGCCTGCCACTATGAGTTTGAATACCAGGTTTGTATTAGTTGGAAAAATTACGGAATGGAAAATATGTAAAGCCCTGATATCCACATCAAATTGTGGAGTATCAGGGCTTTTGATTATTCATGCTTTCTGAACGGACAGTGGTAATTTAATTCTCACTGCGAATAATTTACGCCATCCGCTTGCGGAGCCTTTGATAGAATAAAGCTGCTGCCATCATCAGTAGTCCTGCAAGGAACAGCCACAGCTTTGCTGTATAGCTGCCTGTGACCATAGAGAACAGATATAAGCTTCCCAGCTTTGGTCCCATACCGATGTTGAGCGCATAGTACAGCAGCGGCGGCATGTATCCGATGACTGTGTTTCCTGTCAGCGCCGAGGTCAGCATACCCATGGAACCTAAGAACAGGGCGTCTGCTATCGCTCCAAGCGCCAGCACCGGAGTGACATCGCAGCTTTGCAGTTTCATAGATACGGTAAATACGCAGATCAGCAGGGCGGCAATCCCCGCAGAATACACCGTTCGTATCAGGTGGACCTTTGCTGTGCTGCAATACTTGGAAGATACCAGGTCGTCAATTTCCTCGTTCTGCTCCGGCTGGAATATCGGCGTCAGCAGCACGACGCCAACCAGGGAAACAAACATTTCCAGCGGCATGGCTGCGGAATTACGATCCAGATTGGCTGTACCGATAAGCAGCGGAGTGACAAGGCATAAAAGAACAGCCACCGCAATGGACAAAAGCGCATTATGCCTGAGATTTATTTTTGCGATCTCTAATACTGGAAACCGCTTTTTTGAAAATTGCATTTCCACCGAATTTCCCCTTTCTTTTTGATTCATAGATTAAAATTGTGAGCAGGATGAGCGCCAGGGCGATTCCCGCCATCAGCAGCCTGTTCTGCACAAGGTCCCCGAAATGATCCAGATAATCCTGGGTACGGAACAGGGAATCTGCGCCTGCGTTGTGGCGGGGCGCCAGACGAAGCAGGGCATATCCCGAAGAAACACTTTTGATTCCCAGATTCACATCGAACATCCACCAAAGTCCCTGTACCGCAACGGCAATGGGCGTGCCGGTCAGCTCCGTCAAGAACATTCCGATAGCTATGGAAATCATCACGCTTGGCAGCAGCCAGCCGAAATCATACTTGAGGGGAGCCAGGTAATCCAGCTGTATCCCGGGATAACTGCTCCAGACCATCATGTTTGATATATAGGAGATGAGTATGACCGGGAGCATGGCTGCTATCACAAGCGCCAGATACCGGATAAAGGTCAGTTTTGCAGCGGAGGTTTTCTTGGTATAAATCAGCGCCTCCATTTTGACCCGCCGGTCCTTCATGCTCAGAATGACTGCCAGAAATACCGGCAGGATTGACAGCACCATAACACCTGCATAGTCCGAGAACAGGCGGGCATAACCGCCGGTCACTTTATCAGAACTGATCGCAAGGTCGTACCGTTCTTTTGCCTCTTCATAGGTCAGCGGAACCGTTCCGTACCCAATCAGAGAATCCACCGCGTAATTGGAACCTCCGCCCAGAAGATCATCCGCCTGTCCCATCAGTTCCTTGAATCGGGCATAGTCCATGTCATCACGGACTGCGAATGCCATTTTTTCCGGGCTGTTCTGCTGTTTCTCATCTGATCCGATGGTAAAGCCACCATTCCCGTCCTGCTGCATCCCATCCCCGCCGATCTGGAAGGTATAATTGCCGGAAGCACCGGGTGTAATCCCAGCTGCTTCCTGTAAGATTCTATCCTTATCGTTCCCTGTAATCCCAGAAAGGATTTCGGCCATTTTTTCCTGCTTGCTTTCGCTAAGCTTTACATGCTTGATAAATCCGATGGGATAGGTGGTATAGTTATTATTGCTAAACTCCGTCAACAAATCTCTCAGTGCGGCCGGCATAATCTGTTCCGCTATTTCCTCATGTTTATATCCGTAGCTGCCGCCCGGCTGTGGCTCCTCAAGGAGATCGTCTTGAAAGCGGAATACCCCCTGAGAGAACAGACCAATCACAACAGCTGCAACAAAAATCATGTAGGGAATGGATTTTACAATCTTTTTGATTTCCTGCAACAACAGCATTACCACTCACCCCCAATTTCACCCAAAATCTCACGAACGCCGCTGGTATGCAGATACAGCATATACGCGTCCTCAATATTCGGCTCGCACGTCTTGGCGCCCTGCATCAAGTTGTCTGCAATAAAGCGGATATGAACCTTGTTTCCCTGGGTGTGCATACTGGTGATGGAAAGCTGCCTTTTAAGCTCTGGAAGCTCCCGCTTAGAAGCGGTCATGGTAAACACTCTGCCTTCTGCTTCCTGCAAAAGCGCATCCACCGTGCCATTGTAGATGACCCGGCCCTCATTGATGATGGCGATATCCTCGCAGGTGGCCTCAATATCCCCTACAATGTGGGTGGACAAAATCACAATTTTATCCTCTGCAATCTCAGACAGCAGGTTTCTAAATCGGACACGCTCCTCCGGATCCAGCCCGGCGGTGGGTTCGTCAACAATCAGTACCTTGGGGTTGTTGAGCAGCGCCTGGGCAATCCCAAGACGCCGCTTCATGCCTCCGGAAAGCGCCTTCACCTTTTTATCCCGGTGCTCTGTCAGATTCACTTTTTTAAGGAGTGCGTCAATCCGTTCTTTTCGTTGAGAGCCACTGAGTCCTGACAGGATTGCCAGGTATTTCATGGCTTCCCCCACCTTCATGGATGGGTACATGGAAAACTCCTGTGGCAGATACCCGATAATCCTGCGGATCTCTTTGGCGTTTTCTATGGGAACGCCGCACACGGTAATTACTCCATTTTTCTTTTGCAGCAGTGTTGCCAGTGTCTTCATCAGGGTGGTCTTGCCCGCCCCGTTGCGTCCTAGCAGACCGAACATGCCCTGTTGGATAGAAAGATTCACATCAAAAAGCGCCTGCTTCTTTCCATAAAATTTATTCAGCCCTTTGATTTCTATAGAATTATTCATCTGAAAAAGCTCCTTTCTTCCGATGGGTTTCCCATCTGACAGGTATAGGGTAAAAGGAAACTTTCAACTTTTTGTCTACTCGCCAAAAATATTTTGTGGAATAAATTGCCGTATTATATGCAAAACAGGCAGCCCCAATAGCGGATGACTGCCTGCTAAAATACTGATAAATTATTTAAACATATCCTATCACTGCCTGAACGCCACAGTAACAACCGCCCCGTTCCGGTTGCTCAGCCGGATATATCCTCCATGTTTCTCACAAAGGATCTTGCAGATATTCAGCCCCATACCGAAATGCTCGTTATCTGTTTCCCGCACCGTTTTATAAAACGGCTTTGTGGCATTCTCCAAATCTTTTTCCGCAAACCCGGTTCCATCATCGGAAACAGTCAGGTACAAATACCCATCCTGTGACTCTGCCGATACCTTAATCTTTTCCTTTGCAAACCGTACTGCATTGGCAAGGAGATTTTCATATACCCGCATTACAATAGCCATGTCTATATCCAAATCAGAATTCCTATTACCTATAACTTCATAGGAAAATCTTTTCTCATCCCATACAGCCTCTCCCGTTTCCTCTAATTGCCTGCAAAGTGCATCCATAGTTACAGGCTGCCGGACAATTTCAATATCCTCCAGCCGCTGCAGTTCTCCCATCGTCTGCACATACTCTTCCAGCCTTACGATATGCCGATGCATCATCTCTGAGGCATCACTCACTTTTTCAGCGGTCATTTTGGGCGCATATTGCCTCAAAAGTTCACTTTGTCCCTTCAGAACCGTCAGCGGTGTCCGCAAATCATGAGAGAACGCTGCATTCAGTCGTTTGCGTTCCTCCATCTGCCGCCACATCTCCTCATTGCTTTCCTGTAATGCCTGCCGCATCTTCTCAAAGGAAACGCACAGCTTTCCCAGCTCATCCTCTTTATCGTAAGCAATTTTGAAATCTAAGTTGTTATCGGCAATCTGGCTGGCGGCATGATCCAGTATGGCTAGAGGTTTCTGCATATGTCGTTTGTAGAATAAAATACTGGTGGCGACAATACAGAAAATGAAGCAAATGGGATATACGCCGATACTCGAAAAGCCAAGAATATTATATACGGTCCAGTCTGTTGGCGTAAAATGGTCCATTAAATTCAGCAGCGTCTGATAGGATATGCTTCCTTTCTGCTCATCATCTTTCTTATCAAATCCAATCACTATTTCAGGATCGGATACGCCAAATTGAATCTGATATTTCTTATAGTATCTGGACTGCCCCCACTGACAAATGCTTGATAGGGACAGAGACAGCAGCAGGGCAGAGATGATACAGACGAGCATGGATGTAGTAAGAGCCGTTTTGATCGACTTTCTTTTGAAAAATTCCTTTATCTTGCCCATTTGTACCCCACTCCCCAAACCGTTTCCACATACGGTTTTATACCCACGGCCGCAAGTTTCGCACGAATTCTGCGGATATGTTCGGCTACCACGGAAGATTCTCCTTCGCTGTCATAACCCCAGACAAGTTCATAGATCCGCTCTTTGCTAAAAATCTGCCCCGGATGACCGGACAGAAGCTCTATAATATCAAACTCCTTCTTTGCAAAAGGAATTTCCTCGCCGTCATAGAACAATCGTCTTTCTGTGTAATCAATCGCCAGCTTATCGGCAAGCTGCACCTTGGGAGTCCCCCCTCTGCGGCGTTCCCGTCTGATGTGTGCGGCAACCCTTGCACCAAGCTCGTCCAATGAAAAGGGCTTTACAATGTAATCATCCCCGCCCATACCGAAGCCTTTGACCTTATCACTGTCCTCCACTCTGGCAGTCAGGAACAGAATCGGGCAGCTGACAAAATCCCGTATCCGGGCACAAACCTCCAGACCGTCCACATCGGGCATATTAATATCCAACAAAATGAGATCCGGCTGTTTTCCTGCCTTTTCAATCGCTTCCATCCCATTTGTTGCCGTCATTACGTCATAGTTGTTGTACATAAAGTAGTCCGCAAGAGTGGAAACGATATCCTCCTCATCATCTACAACTAAAATAGTATCTCGTATTCTGCCCACCTCCCATTTCTGGTCTTCAAATTACGCCACAATTTTCAACATTTTATCTACTATTCAGTACAAGCTGCATTTTTATCCATCTATTTGCCAAATCATTTGTCTGATTATACCACGTCCCACATGTGAAGTACATATTTTAAGTATACGGCAAAGAAGGCCGCTCCATACAGAGTGGCCTCCTGCAGCTTTACTGATTGGAATTCACCTTATGGTGGCTCTGGATATATACGCACATGTACAAAAAGCAGCCCCTGCGCCTGCGTGCCGCCGCTCTTAAAATCACTGAGGCGGCTTCGGGCATACCTGGCATCCCCGTGCACTGCTCAACAAAAATCGGACACTTAAATTGTATTTTTTGACATACAATCTATAAGTATTTTACAGCTGCATATGCTTCTCTGTACTGTTTGGGCGTTAGATACCCCAGCGAGTATGCGGGCCGTTCCTCGTTGAAAAATTTTATATACGCTGCCATTTCTTCTTTGACATTTTCTCCCTGTAGATGAAAATCCGTAAACAGTTCTGATTTTATCCATCCGTTGATGGATTCCATTGCTGCATTGTCTGTCGGCGTTCCGGCGCGTGACATAGAGTGTATGATCCCGCATGTTCCAAGCAGGTCATTGTAATTTTTTGATGCATATACTGATCCCTGATCCGAATGCAGCACTGTTTTATATGCAGAAACAGAGTTTTCCCCAACAGATGTTCCGTATGCATTCTGTCAGTTCATCCCCCAGATAGAGTTTCAGCTCATATTGTAGGCAAATTCAAATCATACGGCGGAACTATAAAATGTCAAAGACAATTTTTGAGAAGTTAGGCGGCAAATATGTAAGACAAAGTAACTGTCTAATTCCATGCTTAACTGTATCCATTGAAGAGGGACAGCCAATAGGTATATGGGGACAGCGGCATCTGGATTATCTGAAGCAGTACCGCAGGGTTACATATATAAATCTTCTCACAAGCAACAAGTTAAACACTTACCTTGCCGATATTGACAGACAGGCATAGGAATGCTTTGAACGACTTATAGAGGTCATGAACAGGTTCAGGGCATAACGGAACAGCGAGAGCTTGCTTTAGTTCGTTTAACCGACTATAATAAAGAATACTTTTAGTTGATTTTGGGAGGTATCTTATGTTCGATTACATGACAGTGCAGGAAACCGCAAAATTATGGGGGATATCCGAACGGCAAGTTCAGAAATTGTGCAAGGCAAACCGTATTGAGGGTGTTATCCACCTAACCCGCGTATGGCTTATCCCACGGTACACAGAAAAACCAGCGGATATGCGCCGGAAAAATTACTAGGAGATGGGAAAATGATAGAAATCTATTATATTGAAGATGATGAATGTATTGCGATGGCTGTAAAAGAATATTTGAGCCAGAAAGGGTATGCCGTTTCTATATTTGGAACATTGGAAAGTGGAAAGAAAGCATTGGAACACCATATTCCAAGCATTGCGCTGATTGACTGGAATATGCCAGACGGCGAGGGAAACAGCTTTTGCAGATGGATACGCTCAAGATGGAAAGAACTCCCAGTCATTTTTCTGACTGTCCGAGATGACACTTGTGATATTATTTCTGGTTTTGAATATGGGGCAGATGATTATGTAACAAAACCTTTTGAACTGGAAATTCTGTATTCCCGCATCCACGCATTGCTGCGCAGGGCAGGAAATGTGCAGAGCCAGTATCTTTCCTGCGGTTCTATTTCGATTGACAAAAACAAAACGGCAGTATTTTGTGGCGAAAAAGAAATTACCGTCAGCCAAGCAGAATACCAGCTTTTGCAGCTTTTAATGGAAAATAAGGGGAAAACCGTCACAAGAGAACGGCTGCTGACTCAAATCTGGGACAATAATGGGAATTATGTCAATGACAATACGTTGACCGTAACAATGAAACGGCTTAGGGAAAAACTCCATCATCCGCCCTGTTTAAAAACAATACGGAGCTTTGGCTACCGTATGGAGGATGAGGTATGAGCAAAAAATCAAATATAAAAATAACGGTTCTGTTCGTGTTGTCAATCAGTCTGATTGTAGCGGCAATGACTACATACCTTCTTACTCTTTACTATCGCCATGTGTGTTTTCATATATTGGGAGGATTTTGTGACAGCATGATTGAAAATAATCCAGATTCCCGACAGGCTGTTTTGGAATTATTGAAAACACAGGATTTTCATATGACAGGCGAAAATATATTATCAAACAAGTTTGATAATCATGTAATATCAAACTTTGGTTATTATCCAGCGAATTTAGGGATTACGGGCACGACAGTCCTTTGGATTGCCGTTTTCGGTTTTTTGGCAGGCGGCATACTGTTCCTTTTCTCTTTCTGGTATTGGCATAGGAAATCGGACGCCCGCATCCAAGCATTGACGGAATATTTGGAAAAAATAAATACAGGCGTTCAAGGATTGGTTTTTGAATCTTCAGATGATGAGTTTTCAAAACTGCAAGATGAAATATATAAAACGGTAACGGAACTTTACCAGACAAAGGAAGAAGCCTTAACAGCACGAAACAATTTTGCAGAAAATCTTTCTAATATTGCCCATCAGCTTAAAACGCCGATTACGTCTATTTCCTTAACTGTCCAGATGGCGAAAGAACATTTGGGCGATATTCGTACCGCAGAAACGCCACAAGGGCATACCTCTATGGCGTGTAAAATGCACGCCAATATCAAGGATATAGAACGGCAGATAAACAGGCTCATGCATTTAGAAGAGGCGTTATTGCTATTGTCCCGCATTGATGCGGGAACGCTTGCATTTGACAGGAAACCGACAGATGTTTTTACAATCCTTTCTCTGGCATCGGACAATTTATATGAATTGTTCATGCAGAAGGGCGTTCTGATTGATATTCCAGAAATGGATGAGATGAATATCAATGTGGATTTAAACTGGACGATGGAAGCGGTCATGAATTTGATGAAAAACTGTATGGAAGCAACAGGAACAGGCACTGCTGTCCATTGTTCCTATGAAAAGAATCCGCTTTATGTGCAGATACGGATATGGGACGAGGGGGAGGGATTTGCAAGAGAGGATTTACCCCATCTGTTTGAGCGGTTCTATCGTGGTGAAAACACAAAAAATACTGGAATCGGGATAGGTCTTTCCCTTTCAAAAGCAATTATAGAAATGCAGAACGGAATTATCCGTGCATTCAATCTTCCGAATGGCGGGGCTTGTTATGAAGTTCGTTTTTATATTTCGTGAAAATAATGCGAAGCACATAAAATATGGTATGTTTGGGGCCTAGTCACTGAGATGTCACTTTCATTTGTTATAATAAAAATACTTTGAGAAATCTCAAATCAAAAACCATGTTGCAAGCAACAGGGTTTTTGACCCTCGCGGCATTCGTCAAATAACCATGTAAACATGGCTATTTTCCTCATTGCTCACGGGAATAATAGAAAGATTTATATCAAGGTATAAAAAATACCGCAAGGGTATACCTTTATGGCGTGAGGAACACGCCAACAATGAGGAAATACCGCAAGGGTATACCTCTATGGCGTAAGGGCTGCGCCAACAATGAGGAAATACCGCAAGGGTATACCTTTATGGCGTGAGGAACACGCCAGTAATAAGGAAATAACAAACAGGAGGATTTGACAACATGGAAATACTAAGATGTAATGGTATCGAAAAAGTATTTGGGAAAGGCGATAATCAAGTTACTGCTTTAAATGGAATCAGCCTATCTATTGAAAAAGGCGAATTTGTCGCAATTATTGGGGCATCTGGCTCTGGAAAATCAACGCTCCTGCATATTTTGGGCAGCGTGGACAAGCCGACAAAAGGCACTGTAACAATAGACGGTGTTGACCTTAGCGGACTAAATGCTACAGATGCCGCTATCTTCAGAAGGAGAAAGGTTGGATTGGTTTACCAGTTTTACAATCTGATTCCCACTCTTACAGCAGAAAAAAATATCCTTATGCCTATGCTGCTTGACAAAAGAAAGCCAGATTTGGATTACTTTAAAATGATTGTAAAGATATTGGGGATAGAGGACAAACTGGAAAGCCTGCCAAGCCAGCTATCTGGAGGACAGCAGCAACGGGTTGCAATCGCAAGGTCTTTGATTTACCGCCCTGCCATCCTTTTTGCTGATGAACCGACAGGAAACCTTGACCAAAAAAATTCAAAGGAAATAATTGACCTCTTAAAGCTGTCAAACCGAAATTTAAAACAGACAATACTCCTTATTACCCATGATGAAAAAATTGCATTGGAAACCGACCGAATTGTGACCATCGAAGACGGGCAAATTGTCAGCGACCATTTCATTGATACTGCCGAGAGGCATAGAGGTATCCCTGTGGAGAAACGGAGGTGAGCAGCATGTGGAAAGACTACTCGAAAAGCTATATTAAAAATAACCGTGCATCCAGTATATCAATTATGGCGGCTGCTCTTGTTGCCACCATGTTTTTGTCGCTGTTATGCAGCATAGCTTACAATTTTTGGGCATATGATGTGGAACAAATCATATTGGAGGAGGGCGACTGGCAGGGGCGCATTGTTTGTGAAGCATTAGGTTCCGATGATTTATCTATGGTATGTCAATTTGCGAATGTAGAAAAAGCAGTCGTCAACGAGGAATTATCCCAAAAAGGAAAAATAGTGGCGGATGTTTATTTTAAGAATGCCAGAACGATTTATCGTGATATGCCGTTAATTTCAGCACAGCTTGGGCTAAATGAAGATTCCATCCAATATAACTCATTGCTCCTGTCCCGCTATTTTATACACGACCCAGAGGATGAGGCGCCGCCAATGCTTTTGACACTGTATGTGGTGATACTGATTATTATGGCAGTGTCGTTAATCTTAATTATCCGAGGCTCTTTTGAATTATCCATGAATGCCAGAATCCATCAATTTGGTATATTTTCGAGTATTGGGGCTACACCAAGGCAAATTAGAACCTGTCTGTTGCAGGAAGCGATGGTTTTAAGCATACTGCCAATGCTAATTGGAAGTATGTCTGGGATTTTAATAAGCTATGGGATTATAAAAGCAGTCAATTTTTTTGCTTCGGATGTATCTGGACGCCACGAAGCTGTTTTTCAGTATCATCCGTCCATATTTGCGCTTACGGTTCTCATTTCGTTCTTAACCGTAATTTTTTCTGCGTGGATTCCTGCAAGAAAACTGAGCAGGATGACGCCTCTGGAAGCAATCAGAAATACAAGCGGTTTATTGTTAAAGAAAAAGAAACATTCTCGGTTTTTATCTTGCATTTTTGGCATGAAAGGGGAACTTGCAGGAAACGCATTAAAAGCTCAGAAGAAACATTTACGGATATCCACATTGTCATTATTGCTGTCTTTTCTGGGTTTTTCTATCATGCTCTGCTTTACTACCCTTGCAGATATCAGTACCAGATATACTTATTTTGAACGATATCAGGATGTGTGGGATATCATGATAACTTTAAAGGACACGGAATTAACAGATTTTGGCTTAACAGATGAATTGCGGGATATTACGGGGATACAAGATGCCACGGTATATCAAAAGGCCAAAGCTTTGACGTTTCTGCCAGAGGGATTACAGAGCGATGAACTGTCATCACTTGGCGGGCTTGAATCAGTTGCGGGAACACCGAATGAAAATGGGCAGTTTCAAGTATCTGCTCCGATTGTTGTTTTGGATGACACAAGCTTTTTAAACTTCTGTTCACAGATTGGGATTACGCCAAGTCTTGATGGCGCAATCGTATTAAATCAGATTTGGGATAGCAGAAACAGCAATTTCCGCTATAAAGAATATGTTCCATTTGTAAGGGATGATAACCAGAATACAATACTTTATAAAAATGACAAAACCGTAAAAATCCCTGTTTTATCTTATACACAGAAATCCCCCACGTTGAGGGAAGAATATGATAATTATGCCCTTGTACATTTTATCCCGCTTACCATGTGGAATAAAACTTTGGGAGAGGTATGTGAAGCTGAATCCGACAGTTATATCCGTATTCTTTCAAACGGAACTGTAAATCTTACGGACTTAAACGCTCTGGAACAGGAAGTCGTGCGGCTTGTATCGGAGCAGTATGAAATTGAAAGTGAAAACCGAGTACAGGAAAGATTGTCTAATGACAGTTTAATCCAAGGCATGGTAATGATTTTGGGAGCTTTTTGTGTATTGCTTGCTGTGATTGGAATTGCGAATGTCTTTTCAAATACGTTAGGGTTTCTCCGTCAAAGGAAACGGGAATTTGCCCAATATATGTCCATTGGCTTGACACCGCAGGAAATGAGGAAAATGTTCTGTATTGAAGCGTTTGTGATAGCAGGGAAACCACTTTTGATTACATTACCGCTTACCGTATTGTTTGTGCAATTTGCCGTAACAGCAAGCTATTTAGAGCCGATGGTATTCTGGTCAGAAGCCCCGATTCTGCCTATTTTGATATTTGCGGCTGCGATTGTATTGTTTGTTGCGCTTGCTTATTATATTGGCGGAAGGCGTCTTTTGCAGTGTGACTTGAATGAAACATTGCGGAATGATGCGTTGATTTAGCAGATAAAGAGTAAACGGTAGATAGTCCCCCATCCCGTCTACGCATGGATGGCATGGATATGTGCATTGAACCCCTCTGAACAGACCTTTGAGGAATTAAAACCATATATACAAGAATCCTATGAGTATAATATCTGCCAACTGATTGGTAACCAGATAGTCATTCATATTAATAACTCAAACTTCGCACATAGATTTTGCCTATGCACCTTGAAAATTCAATACCTGGCAGTTATTCAGTTGTCAAAAGTCTGCTGTTATGCTGCTTGAAGCTGCGCTTTCAGCAAAGCAGGTAATGTATTCATAAATGTATTAACCAGTTCGTCGATTTTATCGTTGGACAGCTCTGTATTGTTGTTAAGTATGGTTCGGAACATTTGAAGCAGCATTCGAAATGCCTGTCAATTATACCAAACCAGACGGTTTCATGCTATTTTATTGCCAGTTTTTATTGAATTTTCAAGGTGCATAGGCACTTATTAAAGTGCGAAGTTTGAGATCATAATCAATATGGGTCAAAACAAGCGCTTCCACTTTTTCGCCACGCTCCGCAATATTTTCAATAACTTCTGCATATTCTTTCCCACTGCTTTTTGTACCGCCATCTACAATAATATTGGCATATTTTTCACCTTTTCCATACCTAAGCCAGATAAAGTTCCCTTCATCTGCCGGAAGCAAATAAATTTTCACCATTTTACTCTCCCGCTCTCCGAAATCATCCCATTATCTTTATTTATTTCTTTTATTTAGTATACTTCGTTTATCTAAATCTATCAAGAAAAATTATACTTATATGTAAAATCAATCCTATTAAGTACTATTTATTAAATGCGTTTTCTGACAACAAAACTCTTTTTGCGAATTTCTAACTCCACCTTGTATTCTCATATGAAACACTAAAAAATGCCTGAGTTCAAAATTCTCAGACACCTTTTCATAAAAATATATTCATGGCGTTACTTCACTAAAATCCCCCCATCTGATACGCCCGTGCAATTACATAAGACGGCTCGAAATATGCACTACAATTATAGTTATCTATGACATTGCATATTTCGTGATTGTAAAACCTGAAAATCCCTTCTACATAATCCTCACCCTGCAATGCCGTATCCCGGATCAATCTTTGATAGACTTTACCCATTTATCTTCAACATCCAACGGATTTTCCGCATGAAGCACGTTCGCAACACTAATCAAATGATACATCGCATCTTTCCCAATGGTATTCACCACATATTGATTTTTCTGATGTAATTTCCTTGCAATCCGCTCAATCATATGGCATATAAAAAGCAAATTCCCATATTTGGTCATCGGCCTTCGGCCTTCCACAATATCATATTGATGCTCTATGCCTCTTCTGCAATCAATAACAAACTGCAGCCAATCTTCCGTCATGTGCTCAAAACTGCGCATCTTCAAATTTATCATCCTGTATATAAAGATAGCTGTTTACAATAGATTCCCACCGCTTCGTTAATGCCCACCGTTTTGCCTGCTTTTCCAATTTTGTACAGTAAAAACCATATCCAGAATCTTTATAGTGTCCATGAATCATAATTCGAGGTTTTTCTACTATCACATTATTCCCCTGGTAAATCCTATTTTTATTCATAAACTTCATCCCCCTGCTTTTCAGAATATGTCCATTTTGACATATTGTCAAGTAACCGGCTATTTTTTTACTTCCGCATATGTAACAGTTCAGCCTTCGGCTTCCTGTTACTGGCATCAAGCCATGCAAAACCACTTCGTGGTAGCTTGATGCCCCTCAACCGCAATGCTATTTCACGTACTTTGCAGCAAGTGCAAAGTCCTGGGCTGAACTGTTACCCGCATATTTCCCCTTGATTCCTTCCGCGAATGCTGCTACATCTTTTCGGAGTTCTTCCGGCTCCAAAAGCTCCGCGCCATCCCCAAAAGAGGCAATCCATCTCACAACGGTGTCCTTATCCGTAAACCCAAAAGAAAAAAGCAGCGTTCCATCCGGCTGAACAGCAAAGCTTTCTGGACCATATTCTTCGATGAGCCTCCATTTATATTCCGGCTGGATTTTCGCTTTCACCTGATACAGATGCGGAAACACCCGTTCAGATGAAAGATCCGGAAGCGGAACTGCCCGCTTTTCAAAGGCTTCGCCTACTTGCAGCTCTGTCATCCGCACTAGCTTAAAGAGCCGGAAATCTTCTCTGCATCCGCACCATCCCCACAGATACCAGCTCGACCACTGGAAAATCAAATGATACGGTTCGACAATCCGCCGCGACTCCCCCCTTGGCGCAAAATAAGCAAAGGAAACTTTATGTCCTGAAAGGATTGCGTCATGCAGCAATTCAATTTTGGGAGATAACGAATCTCTGTACCAGGAAGAAAGATCGATGAAAATGTGCATGTCCCCTGCAAGCAAGTTAGAAGCTCCTGCCGACAGCTTCTCCATCAACTGTGCATAGCGGTTGGTTCCGCTCACACTGTCCAGGCTGCGGAGCCCCGCTAAAATAGCCTGCATATCCGATGTACTGAGTAAGGTACGGTCTATTTTATACCCTTCCATAATCGAAACACCGCCGTTTTTTCCCGGTTCTGTCACCAGCGGAATTCCTGCCATGCAAAGCGCTTCAATATCCCGGTTAATCGTACGGCGGGAAACCTCAAACTTCTTTGCAAGATAAGGAGCAGTCACCTTCTCCTTCTGCAGCAGAATCGACAGGATTCCAATCATTCGGTCAAGCTTCATAAGAAATCCCTCCTCACCATTTATAGAATTAGTATACCATAAAACGGCGACAGATACATGTCATGTTTCAAAGTCCATTTTAAAAATCTTTGTAAATATTTCTGGCGCTGACAGCAGTCAGTAGTGACGCTACACCTGAAAACAGGACAACCACATATTCAAATCCTTTGCAGATTTCAAACAGGATGCCATAGAGTGCATTGCCTAACGGCTGCGCACACATGGCAATGGTAAGGATGACGGCAATCACCTTCCCAATGAAACTTTGCGGAGTTTCCGCCTGAATAAAAGACATCATCTGTACGGTAAAAATTGTTGAAAATGCCATAATAAGAAAACAGCATATCGTAATCACAAAATAGTTTATCATTCCGGATGAGCATAAGATCAGCGCAGCGCCCATAGGAAATACGCAAACAGCGCTGGCTATGATCAAATTGCCGGATTTCTGAATCGATAATTTGTTTGCAAAAATGCCTGCGCAAATGCCCCCTGCCAATCCGCCTGCCGCCAACGCACCATTCGCAAAACCATAAAGCCTGTTTGCTTCTGCCGCCCCTAAATTTAACACCTCTGTTATAAGGTATGGCAGCGCTACAAGAATCATTGCAGACAAAAATAGATTGATTCTGCAGATTACCAGAAGCGATTTTCCAATCACAGGCTTATCTTTCCAAATAAACCGGATACTTTCTTTAAAATCAGCTTTCACCACTCTCCATATGCTTCCGTCTGAATCCCGTTTATGAAATGGTATTTTAATAAAAATCTCCATAACTGCAGATACCACAAAACATACCGTGCATACCCATAATACCGTTTTCAACCCGTATGCACTATACAAAACCCCTCCAAGAACCGGTCCCATGAAGGAGGCAAAAGAACTTATCGTGTTGATAACAGAATTTGCCGCCATGAAATGTTCCTGGTTTACCAGCGCAGGTATGCTCGCCTGCACAGACGGCTGATATGCCCCTGCAATCCCATATAGGAGCATCAACGTAACCGTCAAAAGGATAATAAGGTTTGCGCTATTCATAAACAGCAAAAATAACAGGATAACTGCGGCTGTAAAGAAATCCAATACTACCATAACATTTCTCTTATTTACCCTGTCCGCCACAATACCGCCTACCGGCGACAGCAGGATGGCCGGAAGAAAAGCGCACGCCGTAACGGTTCCGTAAAGCGCCGATGAACCTGTCAGATTTAATAAATACAGCGGCAGCGCAAACCTTAATGCCGCGTTCCCAAACAATGAGATAATCTGTCCAATAACAACCATCATAAAATTTTTTGAAAATAATTTTTTATTCATTCTTTACTCCTTTTTTAATACCGCATGTTGGTATGTATTTCTTTAAAAATTTTCTGCCCATTTTGCAGGGCAGAATTTTACCTGTTCTTCTGATATATAGCTGTCAGCTCCCGCAGCCTTTCCAGCATTTCATGATCCACAATATCTAATCCAAATCCTTGCAGCATCTGGCTAAACACCATAAACTTACGATAAGACTCTTCCTCAGAGTCACCAAATATCATAGGATTCATCCAAACATTTGCCGCAAGGATAATCAATTCCGCCAATTGTTCCGGGTAATCGGTCTTAATAGAACCGTCTGAAATACCCTGTTTGATAATCGGCAAAATATAATTTGGCGCTACTTCTTCTATCGTATCCTGCAAAAGACTGACAAGAAGCTTCGGATTATTGCCAAAATTAGGAGCTACTGTAAATATGTCATCCTGCACTGGTCTGTCAATGGATGCTTTAAAAATAGTTTTCAACTTTTCTTTTCCGCTAAGTCCGGAGCAGTCACGGATAGCTGCAAGCATTCGGTTTGACTCTTCCGTCATTCTACTCGTAACAGCAACTAAAATATCTTCTTTTGACTTAAAGTGATGATAAATCGCGCCTTTGCTAAGCCCGCCTAAGCCATGAATGATATCCTGAATGGAAGTATTCTCATATCCTTTCTCCATAAACAGGCGAAAGGCAACATCTAATATTAAATTGACAGTTTCTTCCGGATGCTTATTTCTCGCCACTATTTTCCCTCCCAAATATACGATTCGTATGCATTGATATTATCATACCGATGGTATGTTTGTCAATACGGCAGACAATGGTTTGCTCCCTCCGCAATAACCTGTCTATCCGGCTTTCACTGGATGCCGGATTACTGTTTTCAGATTCTCCGGTCTGCATTTGCGCGCATCGCTCAGATAAATCTCATGATGATAGCGGGAATTTCCTATATCCGAAAGATATCCCTGTTCTTTTGTAAACGCATCCATAGCTTCTATTGTTGATGGTTCATCGTCATACGGACCCATATGCATACACTGCACACACAAGCCCTCATCATAAGACAGAAATTCCACTTTCGAGAAATCGACTTTCTTCTTTACAGCTGCTTCCGTCGCTGCCCAATGAAGTTCCTCCTCTGTCACAAACTCTGGCAGGCGAATCATAGAAATCCACTGAAAATCCTCTTTGCGCGAATAATCAATTCCTTTCGCGTTCTCCTGCCACCAAAGCCCCTCTAAGGGCGGCACGACAAAATCAAAATACCCTTCGATTCGATGGTCTCCCTTTTTGCTCATTTTTATGGTAAAAGCAATTCCGTAAAGCAGACTGATAGACTGTTTATATGCGCCGCCTTCCTCGTTCGGATTTCCTTTTCCACGGACAGCAATAAAATTCATAGGCGGAACCGTTACCAGCACGGGCTTACTTTTCGGCAGATAGAATTCTTTATATTCTTTTTTATAATCAAACGCCATGTCTTTACTCCTTCTTTCGCTTTTTCGGCCTGGGCTCCGGAAGCTCCGCATATGTTGCCGCCACTAGCTTCGTCAGCATCTCCCTGTTCTCTACATCTTCAACGAGAAAATAATTTTTCGCCCCTTTGTACGGCGGCGCTTCCGGCAGATGAGGGCAAAGCTTCTGGCCTGTCTCTGTAATCTTGATATAAAACTGATCGTCACAGATTACCGCAAAAATTTTGCCATTGCAATAAAGCCCATATTCACCAAACATTTTCTTATATGTAATGGTTCCGGCTTCCCTTAGCTGATCTGCCATAAATTCTACAAATTCAATCTTTGACGCCATAAATTACTTATTCCTCCAGCGTTTACATTGTTCAATCCGTTCCCCGTTATCTCCCTGTTTTTCATCATAAGCAAAACCATTCAGCAGATCACAGGGAAATTCCTTACATTGCCCGCAATGCTCATGCTGTTTTGCTTCACAACAAGCTTTCACCGGGCAGCTGTCGCCCCAAAATGGCTTTTCAATATGTACACAGCCTGCACAATTCATTTGTTCACGATACCCGCATGCACTGCACAGGAGCCCGCATCTCGATTCAACTGCGCTTTTCTCCTCTTTCAGCCCCACATAAATATGGATTTCCGCATTTTCCATACAATCATCCTGGTATTCCTCAAAATCACATTGAAAGGCCCTGGGCAGGTTCATTTTCCAGATTTCCTGCCACGCCGTTCCAACTGCCTGCACCATATCTCCGTGAATAACGAATTTCGCATACTTTCCGGCGGGAATCCGGCAAACCGCATAGTTTTCCCCCTTTGGCTCCGCTGATGTTTCACAGGCAGCCATCGCCGTGTAATCCGCTTTTTCGTCTCCCTCATACTCTGTATAAATCCCCAACGCCTTTGCATTTGCCTTGTCGGGTACGGAAGCGTAAACGCCTTCATTATAAAAGCAGTTCCACAGCCCGCCAATCACAGCTCCCATATCGGGAGAAGCATTATTCGTCCTTGCCGACACGCCTACAGCAATTTTTTCTTCCAGTGTTACAATTTCGTATTCCATAAATAAAACCATCCTTTCTTTTTTTGATGATTCTATTCTACCAAAACAACCATGACATCTGTATGTCATGATTCCAAATATTTTTCCCATATTCCTCCCAGATATGCTCGTCTCTATTCCCCAAACCAAGACGATATAGGATACCATAATCCAGAATACGCGTGACAAATGTTCGGCAAACCTACACTTATATCATAACCTTTCTGCACCAAATATTCTTTTTTTCATAAAATGATATGGAAAACTACTCTATTTAATAGAAAGGATTTCTTATGCAAGAATGTAGGAATGACAACTGCCCGGATTCCTGTATGGAAAACTATTGTGAAAATGCACCGCTCGCAATGGGATATGTTCCAAGGCAGAAAAACTTTCATAAAACCTTTGAACTGAGCAAAGCGCTGCAGGTCGGAACCATATTTCCCGAACTGTGTAAACCATTCTGTGGAAGGAGGGGCTGCTAATGAACCGCTGTATGTATCATTCAAACTGCCAGAACCAAATGGCAAACTCTCAGAACCGCCCAATGTGCCGCCCACCGCAGAACAATTCAGGCTGCGGCGCACAGCAACCGCAACCGATGCCTTGCAGACGCGAACCAGAACCTTCAAGACCTGCACCCTGCAGACGCGAATCGGAGCCTCCGAAACCCGCCCCTTGCAAATGCGAGTCAGAACCTCCAAGGCGGCCTTCCTGCTGTGAAGAAAACCATCCACGCCCTTCCCGTTCACAGCTTTTGCAGCATATCAATGAAGTAAGTTTCGCAGTCAACGATGTCACCCTCTATCTAGACTCCCATCCCTGCGACAACAAAGCAATGGAATTCTACAAAGAAAATGTCAAAAAACGCAACAAAGCACTTCGCGAATATGCAAAACATTATGGTCCGCTGACAATTGATACGGCTGATGATGCCCAAAGCAATTCCTGGGAATGGATATCACAGCCCTGGCCTTGGGAAGGAGGGAATTGCTAAACTATGTGGAATTATGAAAAAAGACTTCAATATCCGGTAAACATCACAACACCCAATGCAAAACTGGCACAATTTATTATGAGTCAGTATGGTGGTCCAGACGGTGAAATTAACGCCTCCCTTCGTTATCTCTCTCAGAGATTTACAATGCCGAATCGGAAGGCAATGGGACTGTTGAATGATATTGGTAGTGAGGTAGCAAAATGCTCCTCGCTACCGCCGTTTTTTTTACTGGGGTTTCCCGGCAGTTCTGCTAACATATAAGACCACTTGTATGGGAGCAGATTCAGGTAAATCTCGATATGCTCCCTGCTGTGGACAACAATCTTTTCCACAATGTTCCGGTAAAATGTATCATCCTGTTTTTCTCCCAGGGCCAGGGCACGGATCGTAGCGGCGATGTCTGCCATCATTTCCTCCTGGTTGGCAGTAATCTCTTTCTGTTTTTTAGCTTCTTTGATTCGCTGTTTCAGGTTCTCCATATCTGTGTCATAACGCTCGGACATCCGGCGATAGTCATCTTTGGAAATATCCTGTCCCAAGTACAAATCAAGGAGCCTCTCTTTTTTCTCCGCAGTCGTTTCAAGTTTTTGTTCCAGTTTGCCAATATCCATTTCCTCACCTTCAGAAGCAGACAGAACCAACTTGACGATTTCAACCAGATCAGAAATAAGATGTTTCTTGTTGTGCTGTAAATGCTTGATAACCATTTGAAGCATCAGCATAAAATCCTCGTCACGAATTTGTTGGTTGACTGCACAGCCGATTTGATTGCCCGCCTGATCCGTTTTTGGAAGTCCATGCTGGGCCGCTTCAAAACAGCGCCATGCTTTATACTGGCTTCCGTCTTTCCTCTTTTTCGTTCTTGAAACGAACCGGGAACCGCAGCATCCACACTGAATCTTACCGGAGAGACAATACCGATTACTATGCTTTGCCTTTTGCTCTTTAGAGGGAGAACGGCGTTCCAGCTCTTTCTGTGCTTTCTCAAAGATTTCTCTGCTGATGATGGGTTCATGGTGGTCTCGCAGAACAACATATTCCTCCTGCCCACGATTATACTTCTTTTCATGGCTCAGGTAATCAGGAGTATACGTCTTTTTCTGGATCAGATCACCACAATACTTCTCATTTCTCAAAACGCGAAGGATCACTGTATTCGACCATTCTTTCATATGAGTAGAAGTCTCGATACCAGCCTCCCGCAGCTCACGGGCGATTGTATATGTACCTTTTCCTTCCTCTAAGAATTTGTGGTAGATCAACCGTACCGTCCTGGCACCGTCCTCGTTGATATAGAGCTTTCCTCCGCGAACATCATATCCCAGCATATCACGGCCAAATACAACTCCCTGCTCCATCCGGCGCTTCTGTCCCCATTTCACACGTTCGGAAGTCTTACGGCTTTCCTCCTGCGCGATAGAAGCCATGATTGTCAAACGCAATTCTGCATCGGGGTCTTTTGTATTGATATTGTCATTCATAAAAAGGACATAGACACCAATCTTTTTTAAATCGCGGGTGTATTGCAGAGTGTCTACCGTATTACGGGCGAACCGGCTCACCTCTTTTGTGATAATCAAATCCACTTCTCCAGCTTTGGCGAACCGAATCATACGATTAAATTCTTTTCGTTTTTTTGTATTGGTTCCAGATATGCCTTCATCCGCGAAAATCTGTACCAGTTCCCATTCAGGGTTTCGTTCAATATATTCACGGAAATATCTCTGCTGGCTTTCAAATGAGTTTGCCTGATCGTCCTTATCTGTAGATACACGGCAGTAGGCAGCTACTCTCAACATAAAATCAACTCCTTCCAAAAATATCATGTTTATCGGGTGTTGATCTTATTTTATTTGTAATGCTTAGACCTGGCAATGATACGGATTTCAAGAGACACGGGCTGAATATTTCTGCACTACTTTATCCATACAAGCCTCATATTGGGCTTGTGTCAATTTATGATTTTCCAAAAGAGAAAGTAAGATTGCCCGTTGAAAATTGATCTTAAAATCTTTACAATCCAGTTTGTCAATACCCGGCTGTTCTGTAGTTTCAAGAACATATTTCTTGTCTTTCATAGGCAACACCTCCCTAAAGGAATGTATGCAAATAGGGTTGTACGATATTATATTTTTGTACTTATGGAAAACGGCCACACCGGTTTGATTGGAGCCGCATAACATATGGCGGTAAATACTCGGTGTGACCGTTTTAAATTTGTTTTCCTCTTATCTGTTCGCCACTTTTGCCACGCATCCCTGGCGATAGGGATATTACAGGCCGCCCCTGGCAGGGCTGTCATAACTCCGCAGCACCGTTTTACTCGTATGCCGCAGGGTTCCCCCTCAAGTCTGTGGGAGGTCGTGAGAAAGTATCTTTAACCCCCGCGCTGTCATCGCGCCCGGATTGCCAGTCCGGGTCTAAAGCTCCGTTTATCGCTCCGGCAGCCTGGTTTCATCACCTCCTGCAAGTTGCCATCATCGCGCCGGGCCTTATGCCGCTGTTCACGCGGGTTTCGTGCCTGTAATACCGTATATTCAATTTTCAAAGGCCATGAGGTCACGGGAAAAGCGTGTCCTTCTAATAACCGTGAGAAAAAAGGGCATTTTTTGAAGTCTGTTACAGGACTTTTTTCAAATATTTCTCCATGTTCCGAAGGCCGTGCTGGATAGAATCGCTGACAGCCCGGATGCTGACACCTTCACTTTTGGCAATGGCAGCCATGTTAAGCCCCATAAAGTAATAGGCATTGATCCGCTTGGCCTGCTTGTCCGGCAGGGAGGCAATGGCAGCGTGGAGCTGCTCCATTGTCACCTTGCGCTCATAAATCTCACAAGGGGTCATAGCCACAAATAAGGCATCGTACTCAATGCCGTCTCCGCGATCCAGCGAATAGTGTGCATTGTGATAGTATGTACGGCGGCGGTATGCGGCCTCCTTGCGGTCATATTCCAGCATGATAGCTGCCACTTCATCAGGAACCTCGATAATACAGTCATTTTTATAAAAATTGGGATAATGCTCCCGCAGGTTGATCTTAGTCATATTTTCCTCCATTTTGGTTGAAAGGTGAACAGGGAACCAAAATGGAGGCGGCGGGCCACGGCACCTGGGGCAATCGGGGAAATCCCGCAAAATTCGACAAAGAAAAACGCCAGACAGTCGTAATGACCATCTGGCGTGTCTATCCAGCAGTTCCGCCTTATTGTGCGTTTTATATATGTTTAATAGCGCGTTTTCTTTTGTGCAGTAGCCTACAGGCAAACCGGTGATTTTTTTAAGTAATCACCAACCTTAAACCCATAGTAACCATGAAATAAATAACCGCCCACGAATAACTCCTTCAACAGCTATCACAGGCGGTAACGCGAATAGGCCCTGCCATAAAAAGCCGTTTTTTTTGGTGGCCTTTTATCAGGGCTGTTCTGCATATTCAATTTTCATACAGCGCATGATAAGCGCATATTATCACGCGCAAATGGGTAGTAGTAACGTCTTATCCCGCACGATAGAATGTAGTAGAGGTGAGCGATCATGCAGGAAGATATATTTTTACACATGGGCAACCGCATTAAGGAAGCGAGGGAAGAATGTGGCTTGACCCAACAGGAGCTTGCGGAACAGACCGGAAGGGGGCTTCGGCATCTCCAGGATATAGAGAAGGGCCGGAAAAATCCTTCTTTCGATGTGCTGGCATCCTATATTGGCCGGTTAGGTGTTGCGCCTAATGAACTGTTCTATTCGGATGTTCCGGCAGCGGAAAAGGAAGTGCAGCATTTCATGGGCAAATTTCTGGCCTGTACAGAGGATGAACGGAAAATCCTCTTAAAGACGCTGGACTGTCTGGCTGAACAGTTTATCAGCAGACGATACAAAACCTCTGAAACACAGGATTCTAAATAAACCGGCAGACAAGAAAAACTTGCCTCTGCCGGTTTGCTTTTCTTAGTACCATCTGACTGCTGGGAGATCATTATTGATTCCATTCGCAAATAAAATTTGATGTAAGTCTATAAATCCATTATGGAAAGTTGCCGCACAGGATGACAGGTACAAATAATCATTTCACGCAGGCTTGGCATAACTCCACCCGGAAAGATATACTTTTCTTCACGCTATCTCTGTTCAGCAGGCAATATTAAATTATTGCATTACCATTATCGAATTTCTTTTTTCCCAAACAGGACAATCCCCGTCCCGGATGTTAGGAGGATTACCAGCAACGAATAGCCCAACCACCGATAAGGGACATTTTCGATGTCTTTGTTCGTTATTCCCTCTGAATCAAAAGCATCTGCAAGCTGCATGGCCTGTCCAGAGGGAAGCAGATCATTGACGACTTCAAGAACAACCCTCGGCGTTCCGTCAATATATAGGGGATTCGGACTCTGTTCAACTTGTGTGGGGATACCTACCTCATTGACACTTACATAGTTGTCGTACATTTCCGGCTCACCAAGTCTTTGATAGATATAAGAGCTGGACACAAGTAATACCAAGGCCAATATCATGCTCACAACCACATTTCCCGCCTTGTTAGTGTTCAGCATAGCCAACATTGTCATAATGCTTGCAAAGGCTATGGAAACCAAAACACTGCATATCAGGCACATGGAAACTATACTCGTTTCTGTCAGCAGTTCACCGCTTTTGGAGCTGCCCACCATGATAATACCGGCAGCATAAGCCAGAGAAATCAATACACAGGCTATCGAACACACAATAAGATTTGCCAAGTAAATCCGCATCCGGGAATGTCCAACCACCAACTTATTCCGAATCGTTCCATCGCTGTATTCGGAACCGACAAACAGGCTTATAAAAACTGCTGCTACAAGGCCCATGAACGGAGCAAACTCAAACACGCAGCCATCAATCGCAAAGCCCGCACTGGCTTCCGAAGCGACATTTGATGCGCTATATACACCGTAGGAAAACATACAGATCAACAGAATCCAAAACACGATTTTTTTCAGCATACGAAAAAATGTCGATGCAAACAGTCTATTCATGGCTAATACCTCCGATTAAATTAACATAGTAGTTTTCCAGGTTTTCTTCCCGATCCTGTATGGAAAGTACATCGCATTGGTACTTTTCAAGATCAGCGGTCAGATGAGAGATATTCACTCTGTTATAGACCTCTATCACATTGGGAGCAAGAATTTTGTAGGGCTGGCCTGTCTGTTCCAGAACGGCAGCCAGAGCTTTTCCGTCCGTCACTTCAATGCGGACAGATTTGCGAAACGAATTTTCTAAATCGCTTGCACTGATTTCTTTTATCATTTTCCCATTATCGATGAAACCGTAGTGGGTAGCAAGCCGGGATAATTCATCAAGGATATGGCTGGATACCAAAATTGTTATACCATATTGCTGATTAAGGTTCAGAAGAAGCTGTCGCATTTCAATAATGCCCTGTGGGTCAAGCCCGTTGATTGGTTCATCCAGCACCAAAAACCGAGGATTACCCACAAGTGCAATCGCAATTCCCAACCGCTGCCTCATTCCAAGGCTAAAATTCCTTGCTTTTTTCCTGCCGGTATTTTCCAAGCCGACCATCTTCAAAAGCTCCGGGATAGTGTCAAAAGAGCGTATTCCCAAAATGCGGTACTGCCCCTTTAGGTTGTCAGTTGCCGACATGTCAAGATAGATCGCTGGTGTTTCAATGACCGCACCCATTTCTTTTCTGGCATTGAGGATTTCATGTTTCCGGCTGCTGACACCGTATAGAGTGTAGTCCCCGGAAGTTGCTTCCTGCAGGCCGCAGATCAGCCGAAGCAGGGTCGTTTTGCCAGCACCGTTTTTTCCTACCAGCCCATAGATCGCACCTTTGGGGATATGCATGGAAAAATTGTCTAATGCCTTATGGTGGCCATACATCTTTGTCAAAGCCTCTGCTTTGAGAACATAGTCCAAAATATTACCTCCTTTTTATAGCATCCGCTGTTTACGGAGTGCTTTCTTCTAACAAGATCATCATAAAAAAGAAACCTCACAGAAATGTCACCACAGGACACTTTTTACTGGCAGAAACCTCACAATTCTGTGACATTTGAAAACGGCCACCCTTTCGGATGACCGTTTGTGTCTGTATATCTTATTCAGCGACGCGTAACCGTTCCACCACTGTTTTCTGTGCCATTTTGTTGTAGCAAACAATCGGCACAAAAGCCGTAATGAGAATCAGCGGGATAATGCAAAGGATAACGGGGAGCAGGGTAAAATGCCATGTGAAATAGCTTAATTCTGCCCCCATCATCCGAACCACAGTCAGGCTCCCGGCAATGGAGAGGATAAGAGAACACAAAAGCCCCAAAGCAGAATAGCCGATTCCCTCACAGATCAACATTTGTTTGACCTGCCGGCCTGTCATGCCTACTGATTGCAGCATGGCAATTTCTTTATGCCGGGACAGGATGGAAGTCGTCATGGAGTTAATGAAGTTCAGTATGCCGATAAGTGCCAGTATTGCACAAAGTACACCGCCCACAAGACGGTACATATTTATCATGCCGTCAAAAGACTGCCGCAGGACAACTTTAGAAAGATAGTCCAGTGCAGTGTCGGTGTTTGCGGTATAGTTTTTCAGCCAGTTTTCAGCGGCAAGCAGGTTTTCATCATCCACATTGAATATCGTTTTCATGGCTGGTTGATCGGCAGCTACCATATTCCCCAGCAATTCACTTGTTGGGAAAATGTAATCCAATCCCATATCCACTTTTAAAGGAGTTTCCAGGGCCTTTGGGATATTCACCACAGCAAGCACTTCATAAGCCTTGCTTGTTCCGTCAAATTGTGGAACATTGATCTGATCTCCCGGCTGATATAGATAGAGGGAACCGTCACCCATCATCTGCATAGGTGTAACATATACACCTGCTCCTGATTTCCATTTTTCCGTGTTCAGTTCACCGTCCAAAACCTGTATATATTCTGATGGAAAATTGTCCAGGCCGTACACATTGACACCGTGTTCCTGCCGCACCATATAATTGCCCAGTTCTTTTGCAACGGCATCGGAAGAAACAGCAAGTTCCTGTAAACGGGCAAGGTCGTTTTCGGAAAGAGACTGTTTGGAAGTCCACAGGTAGACACTTCCTATATCTTCAAGGCCATTCAGACTTTCAGCCTGACTGATGAAATCCCGATTTACATTCGCTGTATTAAACGGGGCATAACTGTTGATAACCGTAGTATCAGCGACAGTAAAATCTGTCAAACTGAAATCGGCAACAAATTTGTCAAAGTCAAACGAGGTCACATAAGTGTAAACGCTGTTCAAAAGAACGATACTCAACGCAAACGACAAAGTGACGATGATTACCTTTTTCTTATTTCGTCCGAGATTGTTTTTTGCCATCATAGTCGTGCTGATCTGTCTGCTACGCCGCTGTTTCTTTTTCGCTGGAGCCTGCTCTACATAGTGAAGTGCCTCCATTGGGGAAACTTTGGCCGCCAGAGCAGCCGGCTTTTTGCAGCTAATGAAGACAGTAATCAGCGAAAAGAGGATTGCAATCAAAAAGATGACCGGGTTTACAGTAGTAACCACTCGCATATCGTCCGTCAGCATATTCACGATAAAGGGAAGCAGCAAACGACCGATGGGCCATCCCAGCAGCAAGCCCAGGGGAATCCCCACGAGGGACAGCTTCATTGCTTTTTTATAAACGATTTTCCTGATCTGCCTTGCGGTTGTTCCCAGTGTTTTCAGCATCCCATAAAACCGAATGTCCTGTGCGATTGAAATGTAAAATACATTGTAAATCAGGAGATAGCCTGCAATAAAAATAACCAGGATACCGGCCGCAAGGGGCAGTATAGTAGACGGGCTGACTGTCGCTGTCCCATAGGCGTCATTGATACTCACCCGTTCATCCAGACCATATTGCGAAGTCACTTCCAGTGCCTGTTTCTCAATATCCCATTCCGTAGGCATCATCATAACAGTATCAATATAGCCCGTTCCTACTGGGGGTGTGGCTCCGTCTGTTTCCCCTCGAATAACAGGAGCTACCTGCTCCGTGTATTCTTTGGACAGCAACATTGTTTGACGGTAGGCCACAGCGTCACCATCCCAAATACCGCACAAGGTAAAGGTATCGGTAAACGTGTCTGTATCGGTCACAAAGGTAAGTTCCATTTGTGTGCCGATTTCGTCCGTCAGCCCCATTGCTGCCAGGACAATACGGCTTGTGGCGATCTCATTTTTCTGCTCCGGCAGCCGCCCGGTATCGGGAACATTGAATGTCATATCTGCATAGGCAGCATCACCATAGCGCAGTTCCGTAGGTGTTTTATGAAAACGATCCCCCACAGCATTACCGATAATGACAGAATAGCCGATGTCTTTCACTCTTGTGTCGGCTGACAGAAGTTCGTATTCATCCCACGATACCCGCTTAATACCTACATGAGCGGAAGTACCGATTGTCCTCATGTTGCTTTCCTGCATGGCAGTCTGCAAACTAATCGCAATCGTGGACAGACTGGTAAACAAAAGCGTTGCAAGCATGATTGCTAAGACAGCAATCGTATTTTTCTGCGCTTTTAGTGAACGCTTTGCCAGAAGTTTCAGGACAGGCCCATTGTTGTTTCCAAATAAAATATCAGTCATATTTTCGCCCCCTTTACTCGGAAATTCTGCCGTCCTCAATGCGGATAATGCGGTCGGCAAGCTGTGCGATTTCATTGTTATGGGTTATCATTACAATGGTCTGATGGAATTTTTGGCTGGTAACTTTCAAAAGGCCCAACACATCACTGCTTGTTCGGCTGTCAAGATTGCCGGTGGGTTCGTCCGCAAGAACAATGGCAGGTTTGGAAACAAGAGCGCGGGCAATCGCAACACGCTGCTGCTGGCCGCCGGAAAGATTGTTGGGCATACTGTTAAGCTTTTCATCAAGAGCCAGCAGTTTTACAACTTCTTTCATAAATCGCTTGTCCACGGTGTCGCCGTCCAGCGCCACCGGCAGGACAATATTTTCGTAGACATTCAGGACGGGAACAAGATTGTAATTCTGGAAGATAAAACCAATGCTGCGCCTGCGGAAGATCGTAAGCTGTTCGTCCTTGAATTTGGATAATTCTTTTCCTTTCACTTTGATACTGCCGGAAGTCGGCGTGTCCAGGCCGCCCATCATATTCAGCAGAGTGGACTTGCCGCTGCCGGAAGTACCAACGATGGCAACAAATTCTCCATCCTCAATCGAGAGGGTCACGCCATCCAACGCTTTTGTGATGTTCGGCTCTGTGCCATAATATTTTTTTAAATCAGTTGTTTGTAATATGCTCATATAGAACACCATCCTTTCTTTGTGATGGCTCTATCTTAAAGACCAATCCTCACAGAAATGTCACCGCAAGAGGTTTTTTACGCATTAAAATCTCACAATCCTGTGACATTTCAAAGTCTCATCAATCACGGGGTAAAAATACCATAAAGCAGGAACCGATGTCCGGACTGGAAGTCAGTTTGATATATCCCCCCTGCATGGTAATGATTTCACGGGCCAGATACAGCCCAATGCCGATACCATCTACATCATGAACATCGTCCTCCCGATAAAACCGTTTGAAGATCGCGCCTTGATGTTTTTCCGGGATACCCTTTCCAGTGTCGGCAACGCTGATTTTCAGATATAATTCCCAGCATTCCACCGTCACAGTGATTTTTCCATTCTCCGGTGTGTATTTTACCGCATTATCCAAAATATTGAACAACGCTTCACTCGTCCATTTTCTATCATGAGGAACTGCCAGATGCTCCGGGCAGTTTACCGAAACATCAATTTGCTTCTTTTCTGCGTTCAGCAAAATGCCGCCCAATGCTGACGCGAGGGTGTCATAGATTGTCTGCTTTTTCTTATCCAGAGAAATGACGCCGGTTTCCAGCCGGGAAGTTTTAATCATAGCCTGCATGAGAAAATCCAGCTTATCAAGCTGACTGGCGGAAGCTGATAAAAATTCTTTCTGCTTGTGTGGCGGAACTTCCTGATCCATGAGCGTGCTGTTCATCATTTTTAGATTAGCAATCGGCGTTTTCACCTGATGGGAAATATCTGAAATCAGCTCTTGCAGGTCGGCCCGTTCCTTAGCAACATTGCGGCGATTCTCATTCATTACTTCATAGAGCCGCTCCAGCCGGTAATTGATTTTATAGAACAGGCTTTCTTCTTCGGCCATTTGCAGAGGCTCTATATTCCCGGACAGCATATCGTCAAGCGTCCTGCAAAAGAGATCGGAAAATAAAGTCAGCCTGCGCCGAACCAGCGCAACAAAACAAGCCACACAGAACAAAACAAATGCACAGAAGAACAGGCAGCATAATACTGCCGATATACTATGCGCCAAGTTGTACAGGATAATTGTAGTGGCTGAAACGGCCAGCAAAAGTACCAGCCCTAAGAACAAACAGGCTTTGTTGATAGAAAGCTTCTTTGCACTCATTTTTGAAAACCCCCTATCCACATATACCCCATGCCGTAAACTGTTTTGATATACTGCTGACCGCCTGCCTCGATTTTGTTTCGTACCCGGCTGACTGCGGCTGTCAGGGCGTGTTCATCCACAAAGTTTCCATCAATATCCCACAGCTTTTCAAGAAGTGCCTGCCTCGTCAAGACAACCTTTGGATTTTTCGTCAGCACCTTTAGCAGCCGGTATTCCAGCGGGGTAAAGGTGATCGCCTCCTCGGAAATGGTCGCAGTCATTTCCGAAAAGTTTATGGATAAGATACCATCATCATAACAGTCCCCGCCTGATTGCTTTGCTATGCGGCCCAGCAGCGCCGCCAGCTTTTTTTGAAAAACACTCATGTGAAATGGCTTTGTTACATAATCGTCTGCCCCAAGCTCATAGCCTTTGAGCATATCGCTTTCCATATCATTTGCAGTCAGGAAGATGATTGCGGTATCAGGATATCGTTCTTTGGCCTTCCGGCAAAAGTCAAAGCCGTTTCCATCCGGCAGGTTCACATCCAGCACGATTAAGTCATAATCCTGCTTCTCAATATCATTTGTTGCCGCTTGCTTTGATAAGGCGGCATCCACGGTATATCCCATTGTATTTAGGTTATAGCACAACGTATGATTCAAAAGGCGGTCATCTTCAACTACCAAAATTCGCACCGTATCACATCCTTTTCTTTTTAGAGTAACATTCAAATGTCACAGAAACCTCACAGCAAAGCTATTTTTTTCACCGTTTGTCAGATGGCTTTATTATAGTTCTTCCACTCGAACAAAACAAGGATAGCAACAAAATTGGCAAGCAAGGCAGAGTGGTACACACTCTGCCGTTTTGCTCCGCAAAACCGCTTGTTGGGGAGGCCCCCAATCACCCAGAACAGCTCCGTGCCGGAGCTGGCTGCGCGTTCCCTTGGAACGCTTATTATAGGTTACTGTTCTATTAGATAATCCCTTTTAAGAAAAGTGTTTTTATTTCTGTAGCTTTGGTAATTTCCTTTGTCGATTCCTATGTCGATTTTACGAAAATAATTGTACATTTGCAATAAACATGATATAATAGTAAAATTAAAGTAAAAATCGTGCAGGAGATAAGGAGTTATGAGCAAACGAGTTTATATTAGTGCAGATTATTCAGAAAATAGCGGTGATCGTAATGTTGTTAATTTGCTTAATAAATGGGGTACTGATAATCTTCATAAAGTAGATTTTGTTGATATGGCTAAGGTGGTTTCAGGTAGTGTTTCTAAAGACCCTGATTGTCGTATTTGCGATTTAAAGCTTGAGTTTAACCAGCAGATAAATGCGTCATCTGCTGTAATTATTGTTATTGGCGATAGAACTAAGTTCCGTGAAGCTGGTAGTGCTTGCTCGCGACAAACTAAAAGTCAGGCAGAGTGTAGATGTACCCCATATAAGCAAAATGCCAACGGTTCTAAGCCATGCAGGGTGTCTTCGACTGTTTCTGCTGGAGAATCGAATGTTGGAAGTATAAATAGTTATTCTTACATCAGGCATGAGTTTGAACAAGCAAAAAAAAGCGGAAAGCCCATCATTGTTGTTTACAATTCGTTGCGAAAGGAATCAAGCTGGCTTCCATCCTATATGAATGGTTATGAATTGAATGCACAACCATTTTGGATAATAAATGATTTTGGCCAGAAGGTTGGAAACTATGATTACATAAAGAAGGCACTTGGATATGTGTAAATATTTAAAGATATGCAGTGCATGGGCATTGAGTGCAATAACTATAATCTTCACTTTTATTCCAGAAAAATGTTTCAGCCAATATAAACTGCCAATAAATGTTTCCGAAGAAGTGCATATTATACTCAATCGTATCTTGACGTATATTATTGTATTTGTAATATCAGCAGTATTATACCAATGGTACTTACAAACCAGAAAGGAAGTTACTATAAAAGGTAAGAATTACCGTATTCAAATTGAATATGGAGATTTATTACAAAAACATGACTACAAAAAGGTAATTTCATTTGACGAATGTTTTACAACAAGTGTAGGCCCTGCTCCATCTGATGTAAATGCAGATTCTATTTGTGGACAGTTTCTGCAAAGCCATCCTATTTCTACGCAAGAGATGCAACTTTTGATTGATAAAGTACATTTGAAACCGATGAGAAGTAAGTCAAAATTTCAAAGTAAGACAAGGTATGAATCTGGTAAGTTAGTGCCATACAATGATTTTTTATTGATGTCATTTGCAAAATTAAACGAAAACGGAAGAGGTGAAATGACCCATGATGACTTCCTTGATTGTCTGTCTCTGCTGTGGAAAGAGATTGATACACATTACGGGCAAAAAAACGTATGTATATCTATTTTAGGGTCAGGTGTTACTTATATGGGAGATGAATCACTTTCACAACAGAAATTATTAGACATCATAATTGCTTCGTATAAATTAAGTACTCATAAAATCAAACTTCCTTATCAGTTATTTATTATATGCAAAGAAAGTGATGATTTTTCTTTAAATAAAATTGGGGAATCTATATAAAATTAGAGAGCCTATTATTGTCTACATAAAATAAATATACCAGTTTCAATTTATCGGACAGTTATCCATTATGGACAACTGTCCATTTAATATATACATAAAAATACTAAACTGAAAAATATAGATGGGAAAATATTAGCCATACTCAAATAATTGCACAGTGGAAATGTGCATAACCGGCCATTCCGCCATGGAAAACGCCATTCACAGCCCGTGGAAAAGTAAAGAGAACTTTCCCACAGCCTGCAAACAGCGTTTCCCACAGCTCCATAAGATGGCCGGTTATACACATTCCCACTGTGCCGGGTGACGGCTGAATCCATCTCCTTCCTGTCTATAAAAATCAAATAGACGTTTAATTCTGATTGTTAGAATACATACGCAGTGCTATAATGATAAAAAACGAAAGAATGGTTTGATGAAAGAGCTAGTATCAAAACTTTGGGATATTTTAAAAAAAGACCCTCTAGGAATTGTATCGGTTTTAGCTATGGATATAGCTGGGATTGTTTTTTGGTCATTAAATCCTTTTGTGATTGGATCATGTATTGATGGTTTCTTTGAGCATAACTACTTTTGGTTTTATATATTGATCGTCTTACAATTTTTGTTTATTGCTGTTCGCGCAGCTAATAAAATTCTTGACACCAGAGTATATGAACGAATTATCGAAGCTGAAAGCAACAATTTTTATGAGGAAAAAATACAAACCAACCTTACTGAATCACAAATAAGTTCCAGATTAAATTTAGTTGAAGAAATAATTAGCTTCTTTGAATTTGATTTAGTCCAGATAATAGATATGTTTGGTGGAATAGTGTTTTCGCTTGCATATATATTTACTGCCTCTGGTATGCTGTTGTTTTCTTTAGCCATTATAGTTTCTATTCTGGTCTATATTTTTACAAAGAGCTATCACAGGAAGATTGCAGATAACAACATCAATTATCAAAATCATGATGAAACAAGGGAAGAAGTGATTTCAAGTAGAAATAGGCAACAGTTTAGAGTATTTTCAAAAGTAATCTTGAATTTAAGAATATCAAACTCTGATCTGGATGCTAAAGCATATTTGTGTACTGACATATTACAATCCATATTTTTGATTTTTGCAATGATTATTACAGTTCGTATGGGTAATTACACAAGCGGACAATTATTTTCTATCATTTCATACATTATAATGCTCAATGAAAGTGTTTGTGAAATAAATGAAGTCAGGATTAAAGTATATGATTTAATAGATAGCGTGAATCGCTTAGAAAGGAATGAAGAATGAGTTACAGGGATGAATTTGAAAACATAATCGAGAGCATCAAGATAGGCCCCAATACCCCTAAAGAGGAAGTTGACCGTCAATTTCTTCCAGTGATACAGTTTATAAGAAAAAATGTTCCAGAACAACTTTATAAATTCAGAGGATGTGCTGAATATAGTATAGACGCATTTGAAAAAGACGAGCTTTGGCTTTCTAAAGCTGCCTTTTTCAATGATCTCCACGATAGCCTTCTCTTTTTTGATAAAAATGCTATACTTGATTCCATAGAAAAAATGTTTTCCTCCGGCGCAGTTTCGCCCATGATTGACGCAATAAAACAAATGCAGTTTCCCAATGCTGATTTACAGAAACAAGCAACGGAAATGTTCTCTGCATTAGATACCAAACAGCTTACAGAGATCGTTTGGCAATCAGTGCCTGGCTTTAGTCAATGGTTGGATCAGTGCTTTGCGTTTGCAAAAGATGGGATACGAGAACGAACAAAAATGGTATGTTTATCAGAGAGTATCAAATCTCCTTTAATGTGGGCACATTATGCAGATAATCATAAAGGATTCGCCATAGGATATGATTTTAGAAATAATGAGATAACACAATGTTCTAATTGTCCGAATCGTTCATGTACTAATATTAAGCTTGGAACGATTTATCCAATGATATATTCTGATAAACGTTATGATGCAACAAGATATGGTCAATGGATTGTACAGCAACAAATAAATCGCATAATAGGATTTCCTACAGAAGAATTTTACGATGATAGTTTTTTGCTTACGAAAGCTGCTTTACATAAATCAAATGACTGGTCTTATGAAAACGAATGGAGAATTATATGTTCTACTCCCAATCTGACTGTGGAACAAAAAGATCGTTATCCAATCAAGAAAAAGCCTATAGCAATTTATTTTGGTAGCCAAATTCCTGATTTTTATCGCAAAATGCTAATGCACATCGCGGATGAAAAAGGTATTCCGAGGTATCAGATGTATGTTAAAGATTATTCTTCCAAGTATGAATTAGATTATATGCCCATCTAACAAACAAAAATAGAGCATGACCCTGAAAAAATAGTAGGCCATGCTCTTGTTCATTTTTAGCGAGAATTATTTGAAAGCTGTTCTGTCTCTTTGCTCTTTTCACTCTTTTGTGTTTTTTCCTCATACCCCAGCAGCCGCGCAACATTAGCCTTCGCCATCTGCAGGTCTTTCATTTCCTGCCTGATCGCGGAGTATTCAGGGTACAGTGTTTTCTTTTCTGCCAGCAGCCCGGCATATTCTGCCTGGATGCTTTTCACCGTTGGCAGCTTCTTGATTCCCATCTCGTCAAAGGCTTTTTTCGCCGCCTTGTGTAGCAGAATATCCCCCTCATGCTCCGCAAGGAATTTCTTGGAATAACCGGCTTTCCGGTAGGCCACATAAACCTCGCGGGTCTTGGCATAGTTGATGATATGTTTCCGCAGGGCGGTCAGCTCCGTCATCCGTTCCTCTGCCGCCTTGATCTGGCCGGATAACTCATGGAACCGGGCCGTAACTTCGTCTGTCTTTTTGCAGAGCGTCCCATAGTCCAGCAGCTTATGCTCCGTCAGGAAATTCAGTGTCTGCGCCATCTGTTTTAGATTAAATCTCTGCGCCCACCGTGCATATCCGGCTCCTTTGCCCTCTGCAAGTTTGGCCTGGATGTCCACCAGAAGATTGATGCCCTGGGTCTGAATCTTCTTTGCTTTTTTCCGTTCCGGAGAGAGCTGCTTTTTACCTGCAATGACAGCGAGAATGTCTTCCTCTGAATACCCTTCTTTCAGGGAACGCAGCCTTGTAAATTTTTTCTGTCCCGGCCCCTTAAATCCCGGCTGTTTCCCGGCCTTGTATTCATACCCGGCATCCTCCATCAGTTTTAAGAAGGCTTGATAGTCCTTTGGCTTTTCTGCCAGAGCTGCGTCAATCGCCAGCCGGAGCTTATCCTGGAAGGACGGAGCTTTTTTATCCCCCAGCCATTTGCCGTAATGGGTCTTGCCGGTTTTCGGATTCTCCACAATCGAAAGGTTATTTTCCAGGCACAGCTTGTCACTGGCCCGGCGCAGGGCAAAGCTGGAGCCGAAGAAATTCCGGTACTTATGCTTTCCGTCCATGCAGGTAGAATTATAAATGATGTGGGTGTGGATATGGGCATGGTCGATATGGGTAGCAACAACAAACTGGTGCTTTCCCTTTGTCCAGGTCATAGCCAGCTCATATCCGATCTTTTGCGCCAGCTCTGGTGTGATCTCTCCCGGTTTGAAAGATTGGCGGATCTGATAGAGCAGTACATCATTCCCCGGAATCTCCCTGCCGGTGTAATCGGCATAGGCCCGTTTGGTCAGCAGCATTTCGTTGGCGGCGGTGGCCGGATCACAGCCATAAGCCGTTACTAATTCCGTTCCAAGTGTCTTGTCCGGATTGACGGCATAATCAATCCGCTCTTTTACAGTGTAAGCAACGGACTGGTTCTTGATTTTGTGCATGGGGATAAGGCGTGTCGTTGCCATAGTGAAAACCTCCTTCCCTTCGTTTCGTTCACAGGAAAAGCCAGCCTGTTTCGGCTGGCCCCAAATGTTATCCGGTAATAAAATCCCTCAACCTGTAATTCAAGTCTTGCAGCAGCCCCAGCATACGGACTGCCGGCATGGGAAGTCCCAGAGGGCTGATAAGAAATGCGATCACCAGAAGGATGATCCCGTTTTTCACGGAATAAGTAATCAGTACGGCCAGCCCCATAAGGCCCACCACCGTTCCGGCCAGTCCCAAAAGAAAAGCAGACAGGTCAAGCAGCGCGGCGCACAGCCAGACCGTCAGGGTCAGCACCAGCACTACCGGGATGGCCAGTATCTTGAAGATCAGTCTCATTGTCCCTCCGCCTCCTTCCTCATTTCCAGGTAGGGCCTGCACAGTTCCATTGCCCGCTCGGTATCTTCCGGGGTCAGCTCCCGGCATCCTTTTGTCAGCCGGTTTTCATGAAAACTCTGGCAGTCGCTAAGGAGCCGGTCAAACAGTTCCTCCGGTGTCCGGCAGAGATACCCGTCCTCACAGTAGGGGAGGCCGCCAGACCATATGATCCGCAGATACCCCTTCTTTGTCTTTACCACTTCCAGCTCCTTGTCCTGTTCCATATAGTCCTTAAAGATTGTAAAAACCTGTTCAAAGGTCATGATTCTTTTTCCACTCCTTCCTGATTGCTGTCTACATTTTAGCGGCCTTTTCCCCCTCCGGCAAGGTTGCCGATGTACAGGAAAAGAAAAAGCGGAGGGAGAGCGGCCTGCACTTCGGCTGTTCTCCCTCCGTGTTTTGGGGTTTAAGCCCCATTTATGGAATCCCGCCAAGGCAGGACAATATCTCGTTCACCCCGGCCCAAAGCTCCTGCTGTTTTTGGAGAATATCCC
Source organism: Hominisplanchenecus murintestinalis (assembly GCF_943193015.1). Taxonomy (NCBI): domain Bacteria; kingdom Bacillati; phylum Bacillota; class Clostridia; order Lachnospirales; family Lachnospiraceae; genus Hominisplanchenecus; species Hominisplanchenecus murintestinalis. The sequence goes on along the minus strand of NZ_CALPCM010000004.1, from coordinate 31,481 downwards.
CCAAATCCGTGTCATAAATATTCCCGGTTTCATGAACCCGGCGGGCGATCTGGTTGACGTTGTTGCTGGTTCGCCGCAGGAGCGATAAAAGCTCGGAAAGCTCCGGCAGCTCCAGTTTGACGATATAACCGTCAATCGCCATTTTACGGAGGTACACCCCTAAGTTGTTTGTGCCAAGCTGGGCCATCTTCTGGCGGATCAGTTCGCGCTCATGTTCCGTCACCATGAAATGAAGCTGCACCGTCCGTTTCCGGTGGGCCATCAGCGTGTCTCCCGTTCGGTTTTCTTCTTTTTCGCTGTGCCGGGAGCCCGTTTTGCAGTTGTTTTCTGTAGGTTCTTCCGCACGGAACGCCGGGGCTTTTTTAACGGCTGGTTTCTGTCCTCATCTTTGGAGATCAGTACAAAATGCCCTTTGCGGTCATCCAGGCCGGAGAAGGTCATGGACTGGAAGGGCAGCATCGCCATGAGCCGGTCGGTGTCTTTGGAAGAACTTCTTGCCAGGAAGTCCGGCGAGATCTGCGCCATGAAGTGTGTCCCGTGGGGGCTGTTCGGCTCCTTTTGCGCCTGCAGCTCGGTAAGCAGCCGCGCCGCCTCTGTCTGGATTTCTTCCTCCGCCAGCGGTGTCCGAAGATGCTGTTCCCGCCGTACCTGGTTCAGAAAAATATCTGTCAGGCCGGGGTTGCAGGCATCCACCACAAAGGAAGCGTTGTGGTCATTGCCCCAGGCATCCTTGTTTTCATAAACCGGGATTGTCCTGGCCCATTCTTTGTTGCTGTGGGAGATACGCCCGTCCCAATCTTTATGCCGGACAGTATTGGCAAGGACATACATGGTGCGTTCCATGCCGAAAGCGTCAAGGACTTCCCGTGCCGATTCTTTCCCCAGCCGGTTATCATGATAATTCTCCCGGATGGCCGTTTCAATGGCTTCCTTGCAGGCAACATTGGCCTCGTGGGAGGCGCGGTATTGTTCGAGTTCTCCATGTTCCAGGGCATGGTCTGCCGGATAGGGATAGACGGGCATTCCCAGAAGGACGCGCCGCTTTTCGGCCTCGGCTTCTATCACGGCATCCGCCCGGCAGACCATGGAATCAAAGACGTTATCCATATAGTCGGTTTCCCGCTGTTCAAATTCTTTAAATATATCTCCCAGCGGGCTGGGAGACTTTAACAGGGCGTCGGCCTGGGCATCTGTCAGATCATGGTATTCCAGAGACAGCAGCACATCTTCCCGCACGGTATACTCATAAGTGTGTTTTAAGATTTCCTCCGGCGGCTGCTGCAAAAGCCAGCTCCGGTAAGTTTCCTGTTCCGCAAACATTTTTTCATAGAGAGCAGTATTACGTTCTGCGTTCGTCATGTTATCTTACCTCCGTTTCTTTTTTATGGGCCTTGTCCGGCATACTGCGGACAGGCGGTGTTGTTTTTAATTTATCCAGGACAGAGGGCCGTTCTGCTTTTGGCAGCCGCTTGGAAGCCTGGGGGATGGGACACTTGGTATCTATATCCAGGAGGGCATTGAGCTGTGCAAGGCGGTCGCTTTTTTCCTGAAGCTCTGTCTCCTGAAGGAAGGGTTTCCCCAGCTCCGCCTTTGCCGCGGCCTGCTGCTGGTAGAGGTTGTCAAGCTGGGTTTGTACGGATTGGAGGCGGTCAGGAACGGCCTCCAGCGCATGGTCGATGCGGGCCAGGTTGCCGCGGGCATCGGTTCCCAATTCTGTCTGGTGGGTCATAGCTCCTTTTAAGATCAAATCCACATGAAACCCGTTAAAGGAGAGGCTCATGTTTAAGCCCCGGTAGCTGCCGATCTCCACCGTGTCCCCGCTTTTCAGCTCCTTGCAGGCTTCTAAGATGGCGGCCCCGGCGTTGTCCTTGTCTGTCAGGGTATCGCCCCGGATCACCATCCCGGCAAATCCACCCTCCGGTGGCTGGTTGGCGGCCAGTGTCTCCATATCCTGTTTTAACCCGGCAATAAATCCTTTGTTCTGTTCGATCTGTTCCGGGAAGTATTTTAATAAACTATCTTCCAGCCGGTATTGCTGGCTCTGGTGGTTGGCTTTTAACAATTTCAGCCGTGATACTTCAATATCCAAATCCATCTTTTCCTTGATTCTTGGGTCTCCCGCGCACAGAGCCTTGATCTCCGCATAGGATAAGGCAGTCTCGTCTATATCCTCACAGGAGCGTACCGGCGATTTTGAGGTCATGATCTGGGAGATAAACTTCTGCTTGTTCTCCACGGTCTGCCAGAGATAGCTGTCGAAGGTTCCTTCCGTTACATACCGGTAGATATGGACAATCTTATTTTTATTTCCCTGCCGGACAATACGCCCCTTTCGCTGTTCCAAGTCAGTCGGTCATTTTTTGCGGACAGTTCAATACATACCATCCTTTTCTGCTCCCTGCTCCTGCGTTTACACTCGTTTGACTTCTCCCTCTGTATCTTCTTGGCACAAACGGGACAATACTTCGATATGCCAGAGCCGGGGACGTATTCAATGCCGCACACCGTACAGTATTTAGCGGGTAACGCTGTCCACCGCTTCGTGGGTGTGATATGTAATTCACCGACAAAGCCGATGAATTTATAGTAAATCTTGATTTCCTGCCTAACCGTTCCGTCTGCCATTTTCTCACGCTCCGAAACAAATATCTTGTCTATCAGCGCATTTACTACTGTTGCGTCCAGTTCCTTTAAGCCTTGATAGTTGCGGATAAGGGAAAGGAAATCACGGATTCCCTGCGATTTCTCGTAACTTTCGTTGAGCGTTTCCGTTACCTCTTTTAATCTCGCTTCGATTTCAAGCTGTTCTTTCTGGTATTTCCCCGACATCATCTCAAAATTCCGCTCGGTAATACGCTCCATGACCTTATCCTCATAGAGAGAGGAAAACAGCCTGTCAAGCTCCGCAAGGCGTTTGTTCAGCTTCTTTTGTTCTTTCTCCATTACCTTTGCCTTGCTCTGGTCTGTTTCCGTGAGCCGCTTCTCAATCGCCCTCACCGCCCGCTCGTCATTCACCGCCATATCCGCAAAGCGGTTGATGTCGGCAAGGACGGCGTTGAATAAATCCCTCGCTTCGATGGCGTGTGCGGTACACATGACGTTGCCGTACCTGCCATAATTATTACAGGTGTATTGTACGCAGTCGATAATGTCGGGGCGTTTCCTCCTGTTTGCGCTCATAGCCCGCAGGGCATAGCCGCAGTCCGCACACTTGATAACGCCTGCAAAGATATTCTCAAATCCCCCTGCGTTCTGTTCCCTCCTGCGGCTCGTCATAAGCTGCTGTACGGTGTCAAATTCCTCCTGCGTGACTATCCCCTCATGGGTATCGGGTATCACTTCCCATTCTTCGGGCAGCTTAGAGGGGCGTTTCTTGCTTTTCATGTTGGCGGCAATCCGCTTGTAGCCTGCAAGGTTTCCCGCATAGATAGGGCTTCTTAAAATGCCCCTCACGCTGTTCTCGCTCCAGATATAGCGGTTTTCCTCGTTACCCTCAAAGTACCGCTCATAGCCTGCCGCCCCCTGCTCCGCCGCATAAGCGGCAGGGCGCAAGACGTGCTGTTTATTGATGTGCTTGCGGATTTTGGCGATTCCATTTCCCGCAAGCGCAAGGTCGAATATCTCCCTTACAACGTGCGCCACCTTATCGTCAATCAGCAGATGGTTGTGGTCGGCAGGGTCTTTAATATATCCATAGGGCGCATACGTTCCCATGAATTTCCCCTGCTGAAACCTCGCACGGTACGCCGATTTTATTTTGACCGACACATCAGCAGAATACATTTCATTGAGGATATTGCGGAATGGGGTGATGTCCATCGCCGATTTATTGAGCGTGTCCACGCCGTCATTGACTGCAATATACCTCACATTATGCTCTGGGAAAAAGACTTCCAGATATAATCCGCAGTCAAGATAATTCCTCCCCAGACGGGATAAATCTTTCGTAATCACGCAGTTTATCAGCCCGTTTTCAATGTCCTTAATCATGTTCTGGAAGCTCGGTCTTTGAAAATTCGTACCAGAATAACCGTCGTCCACATACGTTTTTGCTAAGTGCCAGCCCTGCTTTTTCACATAATCCGTGAGGATGGATTTCTGCGTGGCAATGCTCGCACTTTCATTTTCCGTTCCATCGTCCTTTGACAAGCGGCAGTAAATGCCGACTTCATAAATCTGATTCCCCATTTTTATCCCTGCCATACTGTTAAACCTCCGTCTTTGCTCTACTCAATTTCATGTTCCATTGCGTACATTCTAAGCGGATATACCCTCATTGTCGAAGGTGTCATTTCCCGCAATGCTCTTTCGGATGTCCTCAGAGATAATAGGGATAAACGCTTCGGCAACAGTCTGTGTGCCGACATATTCACGGCTGACAATCATCTGCACTGGCTGTCTTGCCACAATGCGCTTTCTCTTTCTGCTTGCTTTCTTATCCTCGCCCATACTCAAATCTTCCTTTCCAGACAGGGCAGTGGAGTATATAAAAATGCTCCCACCCTGCCTATCACACACAATTAATCCCCGCTGTTCAATTCTTTCTGTAATGCTTTAAGGAGAGCCGCCGCTTCATCGGCGGTCAACGTGATTCCCTTTCCGCACTTCTCACGGTTGGGGGAAAAGCTGCGGATGTCGTATTTCGGCTCTTTCCCGTTCCATGAGATTAAATTGATTTCCTTTGTGTAGCCGCTATCACTCGTAGACAACACGGCGATTTCCTTTACAATCTCATATTGAATATCTTTCATTTCCTGTCTCACCTTTCTGCTTTTTTATCTATCCAGAGTTTCTATTTACCTCCCGAAAAGAGAAGATTAGCGGCTTTCCCTGCCCCGTTTCCTCTGCAATTCACGCTCCAAAAGTTTGATGATGGTGTCCTCCATCTGCTTCGGCGTTGTTCCTTTCGGGAAGTATTTCTTCAACCGCTCCATACCGATTTTCATGGTTTCTTTCTGGTTTCCCTTTTCCTCCGTCATAATCGCAAAGATGGTATCCATGTCAAGCCACCCGCTCTGGCTTAGGCTTTTCATCCGCTGTGCCTGTGAGAGTGAGGGCGTTGCTTCCTCGCTCTCCATCGTGGCGAATAGGTTTTCCTGCTCGTCTTTCTTCAGAAAAGACAGCTCCACCGCAGGCGTGAGGGCGATTCTCCCCTCGTCCACCATCTGCAAAATCGGCGGTATCAGTTCTGTCAATCGGATAAATCTCTGCACGGTCATCCTGCCCACGGCGAAGCCCTGCGCCACTTTATCGTCCGTCCGCAACTTCGTCCCAACTTGTGACGAGGTTAAGTCTGTGCGGAAACCCTGCCGCTTCATGGCTTCGGATTTCATCTTGTAGGCAAATGCCCGCTCCGACGGCAGGATATTTTCTCTTTGGAGATTGCTGTCCACAAGGGTGATGATGGCTCGGTCACGGTCTAAGGGCAGGACAAAAGCAGGGATTGTGTTTAACCCTGCAAGCTCCGAAGCACGCACACGCCGCTGTCCTGCAATGATTTCATAGCCGTCCCCGTCCTCTTTCGGGCGTGTGATAATCGGCGTTACGATTCCAAACTCTTTGATACTCTCTGCTAATTCTGATAACATTTCGTCCTCCACTACATGAAACGGGTTATCGGGAAACGGATATAAATCTGCGGTCTTTAATACCTTAAAATCCTGTTTCTTCATTCACATTCCTACCTTTCTTTCGCTCTATTCCGATTGCTTTTCTGCAATTCTTCTAATACTTCTGGTGGGATTCTTTTCAATAACCTTTCCATCTGCTGATTGGTTTTCTGCAACTCAAATATCCTCTGGTTGGCTTTCTGTACCTTTAGTTCCTGTTCGTACTTTTCATCACGCATACGCCCTGCATAATCGGATTCCTGCCCGATTCTCTCTTTTAAGCTGTCAATATACGCCTGCTGTTTGCCGATTTCTTTTGAAAATTTCTCCACGTCTGGGAGCCATGCGGAGAGTAATTCTAACGCCTTATCCCTTTTCTTGCCCGCATTAAAGGCGTTGATGTCGGAGAGGGCAGACACGATTTCTTCATACTGTTTATCCAGCCTGCCGCCCAACTTATAGAGCCATGTGGGGATATGCTTGCGCTTGGTTTCCATTGAGGACTGCCCCCGCTCAAGCTGATTCCACCGTGCGGACATCCGCTCATGGTAGGCGGTCTGCCATTCGGACAGGCTCTTTTGGTTGCCTAAAATAGACTTTGCTGACAGCTTGTTGTCTGGCGTAAGCGGCACAAAGCACAGGTGCATATGGGGCGTTTTCTCGTCCATGTGGACGACTGCGGAGAGGATATTTTTCTTTCCTACACGTTCTGAAATGAAGTCAAGAGCCGTCTGGAAATAGGCTTTTTGTTCTTCGGGCGGTAAGCTGTTCATAAATTCAGGCGAAGCGGTGATGAGCATTTCCACCATCATCACGCTGTCTTTCCTTACCTTACAGCCCGCTTCTTTTACCATTTGGTTTATCTCTTTCTTGTAGGTGTAGCGGGGCGGTTTCACAAGATGGTAGTTATCTTTGGAGCGTCCCACGTCAATGTCTGGGTTGCTTTTGTAGGCTTCTTTCTTCCGCTCGTTGTGGCGTTCACAAGCAGCAACGCCGCCTGCCTTGCGTTTCTGGAAACGCAGGATTGCATAGGGCATGGCAGGATTCCTCCTTTCTTCGGCGGGTAACTGTCCTTTGGGTGACAGCGGTGACGGTGATGACGGTGATTTTGGGATACCCCCACGGGAGCCGCCAACTGTCACCGCTCATTCTTCCATCCGAAGCCGCAAGGCGCAGGATGGGCAGGGCGTAAGCCCTGCTTTAAGGGAGTCCAGAGGGAACGTCTGGCACACGGCTCTTTGCGGAGCAAAGTGTAGTGTGTTACACCCTGTAAACGCAGTCGGAAAAATCGGGAGATTTTTCTGACCGCAGGGGTGGCTTTACGAGCCGAAAAGGGCGGGTAATGCCCACGCCTGCACTTTGCGTTTACGGGGTGTTCTCCCGTAGGGATGACAGCGGCGGGGTATCCCAATATTGCCGTCATCACCGTCACCGCTGTCACCCGCAGGGCAGAGCCGCCAGCTTTACATGACTTTAGGTGTCAATGACAGCGGCGGGGTATCCCAATATCGCTGTCATCACTGTCACCGCTGTCACCCGTCTGCCTTGCAAGGGCTATCTGTCTGCCATCTTTTTTGCGGCTGTACTGGTAGCCGATACAATTCTCACTTAAAAATGTGGTGCGGTATTCATTGAGCCATTTCGTAATCACCGTGGGGACGGTTTCCGTTTCCCCCATAGCGGCTAACAGCTCCGTTGCCGTTCCCGTCCATTCCTCTTTGTCCTGCATGAAATCCACCAGCCGAAAAAGGACGTCTGGTATCGCTTCTTTGGCAAGCTGTTCCTGCTCCTTACGCTCCACCAGTTCCCAACTGCAATCACGGAAGCGGAGCGTGAACTCCTGATAGGGCGTGTCCCTGCCCGTCACATACAGCTTTGCGGCATTGGACGCACGGCTTTCCTGCTGAAGGACAAAGGTAGCATCTGCACTCCCCGTCAATCCCGTCGTGCCAGACACTTTGTTGAACACGTCGCTGTCGTTCTGCTTTCGGATGTGGTGTACAACAATGACCGCCAATGAGTGCCTGTCGGCAAAGTCTTTGATAAGAGAGATGTCCCCGTAATCGCTTGCGTAGGCGTTGTCTTTGGATGCGGTGCGGACTTTCTGCAAGGTGTCAATCACAATGAGCCTGCTGTCGGGGTATTCTTTCAGATAATCCTCCAACTGCACGATAAGACCGTCTGACAGCTTATCGCTCGCCACTGCAAAATGGAGCCGCCCGCTTGCTTCATCCGTCAAGCGGAACAGCCTGTCTTGGATGCGGCAGAACGTGTCCTCAAGGCAGAGGTAAAGCACATCGCCCTCCTGTGTCGGCATATCCCACAAGGGGATTCCCTGCGACACGCATAGGCAGAGCTTTAGCATGAGCCAGCTCTTGCCGATTTTCTGTGAGCCGCAGAACAGGGTTAATCCCGTGGGTATCAGACCGTCCACCACAAAGGACGGTTTTTCAAGCGGCTCATAGAGGAGCGTGTCGGCGTTGACCGTCTGAAGCTTCTGCATGGCTTTCCTCCTTTCGGGCGGTGTCTTTGGTTTTGTTGCGCATAGGCATGACCTCCTTAAAATTGATTTACTCCCACGGAAAAAGTGAGAGTATGTAATGCCGCCATCCCCATGCCGATAATAAGCGGATTCCTTTTTCGGGCGGTAACAGTCAAGGTTGGAGATACTTTTTCATTTCTGCCTTAATTTTCTCCCTTGCAACCGAAACGGACTTCTGGACAGCGGAAGCTGTGCAATGCTCCATTTCGCCGATTTGGTAAAAATTAAAATCATACTCGTAATAGAGCAGGAAACGCCGCCTTTGTATCTCTGGCAGTCGTGCAACCGCTTTGTAAAACAGTTCATTCCGTTCTTTTTCAATCATGCTTTCATCAAGCGTCTTAGGCACTCGCAACGCCCGTCTGTAAAGCGTTTCATCCCATACCTCGTTAAACTCCCTGTGCCGCTGGTTCCATTGCTGAAGGTTTCTGTTCTTCCTTTCCATCTGCCTAAATTCAAAGAATAGCGGTTCTGACACTTCCAGTTCGTGGTGTTCCCCCTGCCCGTCCTTAAAGCTGATAAAATACCTTTTGCCGCTTTCCGTGGATTCCTCCCGAAGCGTGTATGTCTTATCCCTATATGCCATCCTGCTTTCCTCCCGAAAAGAATTGAATGAGGGGATTGCCCCTCACCCGATAGCCCATAGGAAAGCAGGATATATGAGACGCTTATAAAATTTTCCGCAGCTTCTTCCGCAGATGGTTTAACCTCGCATAAATAGCCCCTGCCGTTAAATGCACAAGCGGGGCAATCTCCTTTGTGGAATATCCCTGCATTTTCAGCAGGACGATTTGTAATGTGCGTCTGTCCACCGTGATTAAGGCAAGGTACAGATTTTCGCTCTCAATCTCGTCCAGTAAATCAGAAACAGACCTTACCTCCGCCTGCTTCTCCCTGTCCGCCATGCCCTCAAGGTATTCGCCGAAGTCGCTCGCCCATCGGTAAAACCGCCTGTTGGAATTAAAATCTGCCCTGTCATCCGTGCGGATTTGCTCAATGGTTGCTTCATCAACGCCGCACTCACGCAGAATTTTTTCCTCGGCTTCTTTCCAGATACGCCATTTCCTGTCCTCCCGTCCGTGGTTGTATGCCATCCTTATTTCCTCCAATCGAATTGATTGAGAGGGCAGGAAAAAGCCCCCTCATTTTCCCAAAGGAAAAAACAAGGGGGCTGAACGCCTTAAATTTTGTTTTCCATTATCTTTCTCAGCTTCGCAAGGATTTTGGCTTTGCGCTTGTTCACAACGCTCTGTGTCACGCCTAACCGCAACCCGACTTCCCGCTCGGAAAGTTCTTCAAAGAAGATTGCTTGTATCAACGTCTGTTCACTGTCCGACAACAAAGGCAGGGCGGCTTTCAGCCTGTCCACCATCACCGCATGGACAACGGTTTCCGCAACATCCACCGTTTCATCAACAACGAAGTCAATCACATTTCCCTCACTGTCTGTAAATCCCTCCAATGAGAGCAGCTTGTGGTTCGTGTCCAGTTTTTTCAGATAACGCCACCGTTCTTTATCCCGATAGAAATCCGTGTACTGTTCCCGCACAACTTCAAGCAGACAGCCCTGCACGGGGATAAACAGCTTGTCCATGTAACTCTGGTCGGCTTGCCTGCGGCGGCAGAAGTCTGTATAGGATAATTCCACATAACCGCCGCTTTCTTTGATATATACTTTTCTTGGTGCGTATCTCACCGTAAGTACCTCCCATCTGAATTTTTAAAATGCTAAAATCTAGATGGGAAAGGCGGCGAACGGCAGCCAACAGCGGAAACAGCCCTGCGGCATATTCCGATAAAAAACGACAAAAGAAAAACCGCAAAGGCTCTGTGACCTCTACGGTTATGAGTGATTCTAATTCTGTTAAGTGGAGATTCTACTTCTGGTTTCATGGTGAGAAGTAGCGTTGCATGGGCAGGGATTTTTTTAACTGGCTTCCTGCCATTCCCCGATATGCTATGTATGGATAAATTCTGCGTTGCATGAGCAGATAGATTACTGCCCGAAAAAAGAACATAAAAAAATCCCTCCAAACTCGAAAACAGGTCTGGAGAGTGTCTGTTAAGTCTTTTCGGGCATAGCAATACCGCCCACCATAACACCGTTTTTTTATATGGTGGGCGTTTGCCTTAAAACCTTATGAAATAAAATAGAGCCAATGAACTGTGATTTTATTTCACAAGTTCATCGGCTCTGCGTCTTTGCGTCTGGCTCTGCGATGACTGTCATCCTCAAATTTGTTACTTCAATCAATGTTTCCTGTCTGCACTTCGGACAATAGAGAGGATAGTTTTTTAAAATAGTGTCCTCTCTGATTTTGTTACGGGTTTTGTTTCCGCATATAGGACAATATACCCATTCTATTTTATGTAACACGACATATATCCTCCTCAAAGATTTATCAAATATACATATGCTTCCTCGTTATCAAAAGTAAAACTCCTACAATAATTTCCACCATTTTTCTCGATTGTTTTTATTGAAGCAGCATTATCCTTTTCAACTGATAACTGCAACTGTTTCAAACCGTATTTTCTCGCAACCAAACATATTTGTCTTAATATTTCAGTAGCGTACCCTTTTCTTCTTTCTGACGGTCTTACGCTATATCCACAATTACCAAAATCTTTTAGGAAATCATTTAATTGATACCTCAAATCAACAATGCCAACAATTTTATTATCTGACACCCTAACTGCAAAAAATGTATCTGTTAAAACCCAATTAGGGTCAACAGTCTCCGTACTTGCATTGGCAATGACTTTCTTAAACCATTCCTCATAAGAAGCAATCTTATCAAATAATTCACTCCCATTGATTATCTGTTCTCCAAAATCAAAATGCTCCTGCCGATATTCAAGCGCTTTATCTTTCAATCCTAAACTTGGCTTTACAAGCCGTATTTCTTCATATGCCATCATTCATTCCTCCACTTTATAAATTTTAATTTTTCAAACCATGATTTCCATACCATCATAAGCGAATAAAATATTATCAAGTTCTTTTTCAAGTTCCTTGTAATAACCATATGATTTTCCCCATATTTCATCAATATGTGTAACTATAATCTTCTTGATTCTATAATAGTTTTTCAGTTCTATAACCTCATCCAAAGTGAATATTTCATCTTTCAAAGGCGTATCCATAAGCTTCGTTCCATCATTTAATATTCCATCATCAGAAACCATGCTTATAATCAAAATATCTGCATCAAAATATAAGTCATTATGAGCAAAAGGTTTCGGATTGCAACAGGCATAGATAACCTTTTTTTCATGCTCTTTCAGAACATAAAAAGTGATGTTTCGGCTTGGGTTATTGTTGATTAAGTCTATATCAATATTATCTATTTTTATATGCGGTGTTTCATTAACAGAAATACAATGAAGAACGTCACCATAATATTTAAAGCAGTCACGGTTCATTTGGTTTATATCTCTAATGACCTCTGGAAGAGCATAAAAGCCAATAGGCATACTCGTTCCTTTAATAAAGTCGCAACCTATCTTTTCAACAATCCGAATACCCCTGACATGGTCTGGGTCACTATGGGAAATGGAAAGGTACTTCACTTCCGATATTCTTTGTCTGTTGCAGGCTACCGCAATATCTTCGGGTGTGTCTATCAACATTTTTATATCGTCAATATACAGGCTTGGTCCTAACCGTTCATACCTGCCGCCTTTTCGTCTGGCTTCTTCACAAATTTTACATTTACAAAATGAACTCGGAATAATTGACATGCCGCCGCTGCCAATAATTTTCAATTTCAAATCTTTCACACCGCCTTTCGCATGAATCGCAAGTAATCATAATGCGTTTTTATTCATTAAATATTTAAGCAATATCGCTATTACTGCCGCTTTTCACTAATATTTTTCTTATTTCTTTTATTATTCTGGAAGGTGTTTCTTTATCCATAGGCATAAGTTTACTGTACATCCTTACCCCTTGATACGAGAACACAATTAAATCAAATACCGCAGAAATATCCACTTCATTAAATTCATGCCTGTCCATCCCGTATTGTATTAACTTCTTCCATGTATTTGCTGAAATTAAATATTGTTCATATAGCGTATTGCTCTGATTTGCAATATCACGAATGCTAAAATACTCATATATTGCTATGCTTAATGAAGCTTGGCTGTCAAGCATTTCATTCTCATACTTGTTTAAAATTTCATCCAAAATAGTCACTGCCGAACAATTTTGTTCAATCCTTAAATCAATCTCATTATCCTGCTCACTTGTCATATCATCAATAATCTCTTGAAAGATTTGACGTGTGCTTTCGTAATGGCAATATAGCCCGCCTCTGCTTAATTTCGCCGCATCGCAGATATCCTTCATTGTAACTTGCTTAAAGCCTTTTTCTGCAAATAAAGAACATGCACATTTCTTTATATGTTTCCTTGTTTCCTTTCCTCTTTTATTCATAAGCAACCCTACTTTCCGACATATGTGTCTGAAATTATTATACGACACATGTGTCTGGAAGTCAATAAAAAGCGGCAAAGATTTCTCTCTACCGCCATCAACGTCTAACTATAAATAAATTCCTCGTTCACAATCTCCCTCGCACAAGCCCTTATGTTATTGAGATGTCCTGTCCATTCTAAGGCGTTTTCTGCCTTTATCTGTTCCGTTATGCCCTGTGCCTGTTTCATGCCCTCTATGAGCCTTTCAAAGCGTTCCTGCGCCTGCCTGTCGATGTCGGCAAGGTAAGTGTTGAGCCTGCCGCTTGTGAGAAGATTAGTGTATGTAACTTTGCGGTACTGCTTCAAATAGTCCAGATGCCGCTGTCCCCATGTGCCTATCGGCTGTTCTTCTTCGGCGGGTACAGTTAAGCACGGTATTAAATAATCTCCTTGCCGTTCGTATTTGCCGCCCAGTTCCCCAAAAATCGTCTTTGCCATTGTCTGTTACCTCCACATTCTTTTTTATTTTGAATGTCCGCAAAATCCGTCCTACATCTCCGGGCCGCCAGGGGCAGTCCAGATCATGTAAAGCGATGAGCCGATCCTGGACGTTCATCCCTGCGCCCATCTTAAACGTGCTGCCCATAAGCACACGCACCTGGCCGCTTCGCACTTTGGCAAACAGTTCCTTCTTGCGGGCTTCCGTATTTGCGTCATGAATAAAAGCGATCTCCGTTTCCGGTATTCCCCTGGCGATCAGTTTGTCGCGGATATCGTAGTAAATAGAAAAAGGCCGTTCCTCGTCTGCCGGTTCGGTCAAAGCTTCCAATGCGTGAAGCTCCGGGCTGTCCAGCGTTCCGGGAGACTTTGCCGCTTTCCGGCCTGTTGTTCCCTTCGGTGTGGAAATATCGCAAAACACAAGCTGGGTCAGTTTATCCGCCTTCCCGTCCTGCCAGATCTGCGTGATGTTCTCCACGCACTGGTTGACTTTGCTGCTTGGGTCATCCGGCAGAAGCGGGTTTAAGATACGCTGGTCAAGCCCCAGCTTGCGCCCGTCACTGGTGATCTTGAGCATATTGTCCTTCCAGGGTTCCACTTTACCGGAATGGACTTCTGCGGCCCGTTCGGAAAGCTCCTGCACCATGGCCTGCTGGTGTTCCGTAGGGTGGGCCACTTCGTTGTGGTATTCTACCTCCGGTGTAGGGAGATTTAACTGGTCGGCGGTCTTAATGTCAGCGGCCTCCTTCCAGATGGTCATAAGCTCCGGCAGATTGAAAAATTTGGCAAAGCGCGTCCTTGCACGGTAGCCGGTTCCCTCCGGGGCCAGCTCGATAGCGGTGGTCGTTTCCCCGAAAATGCTGGCCCAGTTGTCAAAGTGGGTCAGATTGTTCCTCTGCAGCATATCATGCTGGAGATAGCGCATCATGGTGTAAAGCTCGGTCATGGAATTGCTCACCGGCGTCCCGGTGGCAAATACCACGCCCTTTCCTCCAGTCAGCTCATCCAGATAGCGGCACTTTAAGAGCATATCCGAAGATTTCTGTGCCTCCGTAGTGGAAATGCCTGCCACATTCCGCATTTTTGTGTATAAAAAAAGGTTCTTATAGCCGTGCGCCTCGTCCACAAAAAGACGGTCAACGCCCAACTGTTCAAAGGTAACGACATCATCCTTCCTTTCATTCTTGTGCAGCTTATCCAGTCTGGCCTCTAAAGATTTCTTGGTCTTTTCAAGCTGCTTGATAGTAAAATTCTCTGCACGGCTGTTTTTCAGCTCTGCAAGCCCGTCCTCGATCTCCCAGATCTGTTCCTGCAAAAGCCGTTCCTGCCGTTCTGCCGATACCGGGATGCGCTCAAACTGGCTGTGGCCGATAATCACTGCATCATAATCGCCGGTGGAGATACGGGAGCAGAACTTTTTTCGGTTGCGGGTTTCAAAATCCTTTTTCGTTGCCACAAGGATATTGGCACTTGGGTAGAGCCGCAGAAATTCAGAGGCCCATTGTTCCGTTAAGTGGTTCGGCACCACAAAGAGGGATTTCTGGCACAGCCCCAGCCGCTTGCTTTCCATGGCGGCCGCCACCATTTCAAAGGTCTTGCCCGCACCCACTTCATGGGCTAAGAGCGTATTGCCGCCGTACAGCACATGGGCGATAGCGTTTAGCTGGTGGGGCCGCAGACTGATCTCCGGGTTGATGCCGCCGAAAGTGATATGGCTCCCATCATATTCCCGGAGCCGGTTGGCATTGAACAGCTCATTGTATTTCTGCACCAGCGTCTGCCTGCGGTATGGGTCGCGCCATATCCAGTCCCGGAATGCCTCCTTGATGGCCTGCTGTTTCTGCTGGGCCAGGGTGGTTTCTTTCTGGTTGAGGACGCGGCGTTCTTTTCCGTCCGGGTCATGCTCGGTATCATAAATCCGCACGTCCCGGAGGTTTAAGCTGTCCTCTAAGATACGGTAGGCATTGGCCCGCTCCGTCCCGTAAGTGGTGTAGGCAGCAATGTTGTTATAAGAGACCGCATTTTTTCCGGTGATGTTCCACTCGGCAGTAAAAGAGGAATAATTGACCTCAATGATACCTTTTAAGTTATAGGGTGTGTCCAAAAGCTCATACATAAATTCCTGAACATATTCCTTATCTACCCAGGTCGCACCCAGCCGCACGTCAATCTCCGAAGCATCCAGGTCTTTGGGCTGGGCCGCCTGCAGTGCCTCCGCATTTGTTTTAGCGGCGGTATAAAGAGGATCGTCCGGGGCAAGCCCTTCCATGATCCGCTGGTATTTATGGAGCTTCTCCCGCACATTTCCGGAAAGGAAATCATCGGCAGTACGGTAAGTATGGAATCCGCCCGGCCCAAGGGAAAAATCCAGGAATACCACGCCCTGCAGCTCGGAGGCCAGCGTCTGCTCGTCCTTTCCGGTAAGTGCAGACATATATTCCATATCTACACGGGCTTTCTCTGAAATCGAAACAGATAATGCTTCGCTGGCGGTGTCCACACTGGTAACGGCGGTATGCTGCTTGATGGTGCGCTTGGTGAACATATCCGCCTTGCGTTCAAAATGTCCTTCCTCGTCCAGCACTTCCAGGGAGCAGAGCAGATAGTAAGAGCTGTCATCGGCAAAAGCCAATGCGTTTCCCCTGCTGTTGATCAGGCCGTATTTCTCTGAAAAAGCGTCATAAAGCCGGTTTAATTCTGCCTGCTGGCGGAGGATGGCATCGTCCGTGTAATTGTCCATCTGGTAAGAAATCAGCCTTTGCACACAGTCCCGCAGCTCCACCAGGCCCTTTACACGTTCCGTGGCGGTAGCGTTCAAGTCAGGCTTTACCATGCGGCTGTTTTCCCGGAAATAAATCTCCCCGTCCACAATGGCATAGGAGAAATTCTTTACGCTGGGGTCGGCTGGGATGGAAGTGTCAATTTCTTCCCCTTCACGAAGCTCCTGCAGTTCAGTCTCCTGGTATTGGCCCCTGATATGGGAAAGCGCTTCATGGAGCTGTTCCGACAAAACGGCTCCTTCTATGGGATTGCATACTAATTGAGGCCCGAAAGGGCCGGTCACAATATCCATGTTCCCCAGCACCATTTCCGGGTGTTCCTGATAATAGCGGTTCAGGGTAACATGGTCGTGACGCGCCCGGCCATCGCTGCCTACAAATTCATTTTCCAGCAGCGTGTCGGTTTCCACCCATTCAGGCAGAGGCTCGCCGGGCATCCTGGGAACTTCCCTTTTTTGAAGAAAAACAATATCTACTGCAATATCTGTTCCGGCATTAGCGCGGAAGGTTGTGTTTGGCAATCGGACAGCCCCTAAAAGGTCACATCTCTGTGCCATATAACGCCGCGCCCGCGAATCTTTCTTATCCAGTGTGCCGCCGCTGATGCCGTTAGACGTGATAAAGGCAATCACGCCGCCAGTGCGGACTTTATCAATGGTTTTTGCAAAGAAATAATCGTGGATCAGGAAGTTTTCACGCTCATACTGTCGGTCAGACAGCTTATAATTTCCAAAGGGTACATTTCCCACGGCCAGATCAAAAAAGCCGTCCGGAAATTTTGTCTTTTCAAAGCCGCCTACTTCAATGTTTGCTTTTGGATAAAGCTGCCTGGCAATCCGCCCGCTGATAGAATCCAGTTCTACACCATAAAGGCGGGAGGCTGCCATACTTTCCGGCACAAGCCCGAAGAAGTTGCCGATGCCGCAGGAAGGTTCCAGAATATTCCCGGTAGTAAAGCCCATGCTTTCCACGGCTTCATAGATGGCCTTAATCACAGTCGGGGTTGTATAATGGGCATTTAAAGTAGATGACCGGGCTAATGCGTATTCTTCCGGAGACAGTGTGCTTTTCAGCTCATTATATTCTTTTGCCCAGGCGGTTTTCTTTTCGTCAAAGGCATCCGGCATACTTCCCCAGCCCACATAGCGGGATAAGATTTCCTGCTCGGCGGCGGTAGCACTGCGGCTTTCCGCTTCAATCGTCTGTAATGTATGGATTGCCTCCATATTCATGCGGAATTTCGTTCTTAGGTTTCCTTCCCCCAGGGCATCATCCGTGATATGGAAATTTTCAGAAGTCGGAACCGGCATTGCAGGCTCTGGTGGTGTATGCTCCGGTTCTTCGATGTGAAGCCGTTCCACTACAACATCATAGGGAAGGTTGTTTTTATCCCCCGGATAGACCGTCACAGGTTCCGCCGTGATCTCTGGCTGAAGCTGTTCCGGTATGTCTGTCCAGGATGGTTCCCGAATATCTGTCTGGAACAAGTGGGCATTGCGTTCATCCCGGCGCAGAAATTCCTCAAATTGTTCCCGGTTGACCGTCTCATGGCTCCATGCATATGGGCCGGTGTCAATCCGCACATCCGTTTCGCCAATATAGCCTATCGTGCCGAAAATTATCCGAAAAGGATAGGGAAGGATCACTTTATCCCCCACCTGATAGGACGGCTCCCCTTCCAGGCGGGTTTCCTCCCTCTGCACCGGCTCATGGAAAAATCCGTCAAGCTCCTGCTGATACAAAGCCCTAAGAACCGATGCGGTCTGCTCCCAGGAGGCAGAACGGCGGGAAGAAAACTTATCGTGTATCTCTATTTCTATGCCGGTGGTGGAAGTAAAGTAGTCCGCTGTTTCGCCGGTCACAAGCTCCATGGTCTCGGCACGCCCCGCAAAGACTTCGGAAAGCCTCTTTGCAATCCGGGTATTGCCTTCCCCGGAACGCAGCCAGCCGGAAATATAGTCTTTGTCCATGCTGGTAAACAAGCCGGAAGTCAGCACCTCCCGCAGATCATCATTGGTTTCTTTCAGGTTGGCAGGCAGAAATTCGGTGATTGCGCCGTTCCGGGAATCCCGCTGCAGCAGCCGCTCAAACTGTTCTTTTCCTTCTGCTCTGGAGACAGGGAAACGCTGGGAAGGGTCGCTTAAATGAATATCGAAAAGCCCAACCTCTGTGATCGTAAAAGGCGTGTCATCCAGATAGACCGTATCGCCTGCCTGATAAGCCGGGGCAAGGGGATCGCGGGCCGGAGTTTTTTGGCCTTCCGGTATTGTTTCTTTGATCTGTTCCCATTCCTCGTCTGTCACGGTAATGTCGATCTCATGGGTGGCTTCGTCATTCCCGACAGTAATGGTATCTCCTTCGCGGGTTATGGTCTGGCCGGACAGATCGGGCGGGGCCGTTTCCTGGCGTTCCAGCTCCCGCATAAATTCCGCAGCGGAGGCTTCATCATAAAACGTCCTGATCCAGTTGTTGTCCCCAAAGACATATTCCTGGGTTAAGTTATCCCAGATGGCAAAAGAGCCTTTGCCCGGTTCCAGATAGGAATCCTGGGTTTCGGTGACAAAGTAACGGTTTTCCCAATCCTGTCCGGGCTGTGCTTTTTCTTCCGGGGTGATAAAGCGTTCTTCCTTAATGAGTTGTGCAATCCTGCGCTGTACCTTGGGCCATGGCATATCCGTACCGGCTCCGGGAACCGGAAAAGTCGGAAGATCATCGCCGTATTCCTGTCTCAGCCATGCAGCGGTGTCCTTATCGCGGGCATGGGTTCTCATATAGTAGGCCACCGCTTGTTTGCTGGCAAGACTGCCGTTCCATTCCTGGAGGGCGGCGTCAATGGCCGCCTGCGGGTCGGAAGGAGGTAAGTTTTCCGGGATTGGAGCTGCTGGGGCCGGTGTCTGCTCTGTAGTTTCCGAAACAGGTTCCGGTTCCTCTGGTTCCGGGCCGGGTGCTTGCTCTGTTGCTTCCTGTGCCGGTTTTTCTGTCTCTGGTGGTGTTTTTCCGTTGTTTTCAGGCATAGAAAAAGCAGAGGGCGTTTTTACACTCTCTGCTTCGTCAATCGCGCTGATCTGTTCCTGTTCGGAAGGGAACAGCGGTAAAGTCAGTTGTATATAAGTTCCGTCAGAATCATTTCCTCGGCCTGTGCCTTGCAGTTGTTGGCCAGCCCCACCCACTTCATCGGGTCGGCTGCTTTCAGGCTTTCTGTCACGCCCGCCGTTTTCATCAGCTCCGGCATAAGCTGTTCCAGCCTCCGGTTCGCTACCGTGTCGATCTCTGCCAGATGCTCCGTCAGTTTCCCGGACAGCAGGAGATTGTTGTAAAGGATCGGGCGGTGTTCCTTCAGGTAAGTTTTGTGCATCCTGCCGTATTTGCCCAGAGGCTGCACCGTTTTCGTTTCCTCCAATACCAGGTTCGGAAACAGATAATCCCCGTTCTGTGTGTAAGTCAGCTCGCTCATTTGCCATGCTCCTTTCATATTCGTAGTGCTTGATGGTTACGCCAATCTGCCTAAGTACCTGTCCGCTCGACTGGCTGACCGCCGTGCCAAGCGCATTGACCACGGCGGGGGTATTGAAATCAAAGATACTTAAAAAATCCTCATGCTCAAAGTAGTTTTCCGGCTCCATGCCGCAGCGTGACATTAAGGAAAAGGTGATGCTGACCGTTGCCGCGCTCTTAAAAGCCACTTCAATGTTAAGGTCATCATACTCCTCCAAAAAACTGCCGTCAACGATGTCCATCAGGTCGCGCCGGTGTTCCTGCCAGTATTCGTTTGCAAGATGGGCAGCTACTTTTTCAAACTGGTCGGCAAGGCCCAAGGCACCGGAAATCCCGTAGGCTTGCTCCAGTGCCGCCGTGACCGGCGCTTCATGTTCCGGCTGGTACTGCCAGAGCTGGAGGCGGCGGGCGTTTTCACGTCCGCCGGTATCGGAAACATCAAATACATAACGCAGCCTTGGCCTGTCCCCGCTGTCATCAATAAGGGCGATCCCCTTGGAGCCGCGCCGCACATACCGCCGCATGGTCTTGTTCCAGAGGTCATAATCGGCACAGGCTGTGGCATCGGGCCGCTGGGCAAAGATCATGAGCTGCTCAGGGAAGGGATATTTATACAGGCGGGAGGCGGTAGTGAGAAACGCTGTCCACTGCTGAAAGCTGCTGGTCAGTCTGGACGCCTCATACTCGGCCATCGCCGTATAGTCTTGTAATTTACTCGCCATCTTCGTCCTCCTTATCATCAAAATCCGGGTACAGCTCCAGGGCTTCAAACTCCATATCGCCCATGAATGAAAGTTTTTCCAGTGTGGAATCCGTAAGGGCAAGAAGCTCTGCCTCATCCGGTTCCAGATAGCCGCGCATTTCTTTCAGTGCGTTTATAAGCCCCTCTCTTGTCCCGGTATTGTAAATACACATCAGGTTCATTTCGTCAAATGTAAAGTTTCCCATATCAGATCTCCCTTTCCGCGCTCTTTTTAGGCGCTGTCTTTTTATGCTCCTGTTTGGGCTGGCTTTTTAGTTTTTTCACAACAGATTTTTTCTTTTCCCGTTCTTCCCGGTGGGAGGCTTCGGCCAGGGCCATCAGGGAAATCGGCTGGCCGGAGCGGGCCTGCTGTTCCAGCTCGGCAACCGTAGGCTCTTTGGGGCCGTTGTTGATGATCCCGTCAATCATCCCATAATCGTCCTCAACCTGCATTTCCGCATTTTTTAACGGATTGTCCCGCGCCAGAAATCCGGACACCTCCTGAAAACCGAAACTGTCACAGTAGTGGCAGGATAACACGCCGTTCTGCTTTACGGCAACGATGTCGCTGACACTTAAAGACGGGCTGTGATAGTCTGCCGGATGAAAATTATTAAACAGATCATACAAAGATTCCAGTTGCCGAGTTGTGCTGCCGCTGTTGTCTCTGGAAAGATTGCCAGTATAGATCAGGTCATAATTCGCATGGTCAGGGGCCAGCCCTTTCGATTGCAGCCAGTCCAGATTCATAAAACGCAGCCTCTGCGGGTCATCATCCTTGATTTGAAAAATTGCAAAACAGTCCCCACCATGTTCCAGGAAAGCCGCCTCCCGTTCCTCCTGATGGTTCAGCCGGTCTTGTATCTGGTGGTCAAACTCTTTGCTCTGTTCCCATTCCTCGCGGGGAATCGTGAACACAGCGTCAAGAGGCCGCTCGTCCAAATCTTCCCGGTCAAAAACCATTTCCGCGCTGCCTCCGTCCACAATGGCATAGATGGTAAAATCCCGCTCCAGAAGCTCCGCCGCCCGATCTTTGGAGAGGGGCAGCATATCCCCGTCCAGATAGCCGTAGTCCTTTTCCAGTTCTTCCACGGTAAAGCCGGAATCCGGCATCGGGTATTGATCTAACACGGTATTCCCAACTACAGGATTTTCATGGTCAAAATGCTCCTGCCGTTCCTGAACCGCCTCCTGCGTAGCGTTCAATGCCGCCTCCTGCAATGTATCAATCATAGCAAGGGGCGCAAGCTTAATCGAATCAGAACCGAGGCCGTGCATTTCACTGATACGGAGAACAGCCGTGGAGAGCATGATGTCCGGCGCGTCAAGCTGTCCTCCGTCCAGTTCCTTTAATGTCTCCACGTCATAGAGCGTATAGTCCCAGCCGTTTTCGCTGGACTGGATATGGAGATAAACAGAATCGTCCAGGACACAGAGCTTTTCTTCCGGCATAAAAACGGATTCCGAAGGGAGCAGGCCGCTTTCCGCGATCTGCCCGCGGGTGAGCGGCTGGGGGTATTCGATAAAGCCGTAGGCCCGGACAGCTCCGTTTTCATATTCGGTGATCCGGGGTTCTTCCTGGATATGTACCCCTTCCATCTGCGGATATGTACCGTTATCCAAAGCGTCCTGGGTGATATAGTAGCGGTAGGGTGTTTCTACCGGCTCTGCCTGGGGAATTTCCGGTTCCGGCTGTTTTACCGGCTCCTGCCGAAGCACTTCCACCTCCGGCATGGCGGCGATCAGGTCATCCATGGCTTTCTGTACCAGAGGATTATCGCGGAAGTCATCAATCATGTTGATGATGTCCACATCAATCGTGTTCCCTTCCAGAATAGGAAAGGAGGTTCCGCCGTAGAGACTTCCATCCTCCGGCAGCTCAAAACCGATTCCCCTGATTCCGTTCATGCGCTCGGCAGGAATAGCGTGATAGAGCCGGATTGCGTCGGCCAGAGAGAGATTCTCATGGTGTTCACCAAGATCGGGAAACTCCATGCACTCCGCCACATAATAGCGCAGTGGCTCCGGCTGGGACGGCTCTGCGGCATCCGGAATTTTCTCCGTCTTTTCTTCCTGCGTCTGCTTTTCCGGAACCGGCGCAGATACGGTTTTTTCTGTTGCTTTTTCCGGCTCCGTTACGTCCTGTGCCATATGCTCCGGCTGTACAGACAGGTCAATGCCGCGTTCCTTACAGATTTCCGCAAAATGCGTATCAATGTCGCGGATCAGGCTGCTGGCAGTCTTATTGATGGTGTCCAGGCTGGCCTTTAACTCCGGCAGCTCCTTTCCTTTGCTCCAGGAGGCGATATATCCGAAACTGTTATCCCCGGTTTCAATGCCGTAATACTGGCAGACCGAGTACGATACGCTCTCTGCCTCGACTTCCTCCGTGCGCCGGTCTTTCGGTTTTGGCGGTTCCTTCGTTTCATCCTCTTTGGCGGCGGCAAGGCGTTCCTTCTCATAATTGTGGAGCTTGGCATGGGTGATCTCATGGACAGCGGCAGATACGGTCTGCACCTCGCTCATGCCTGACCGGATGGTAATGCTCTGTGTGTCGGCACTAAAAAAACCGTCTGCATTGTCCCGGATGGGAGCCATGGTCATGGGAACCGGGGAGGAACGTCTAAGGGCCTCCATGAAAATCTCATAATTCTGTACATTTCCTTTTAAGTCGCTGGCAAGCTGGGGGAGCGGTTTTCCCTCGGTCTGCGATACGTCAAAAACAGATACCACCTTGAACATGGGAATCTGTATCTCTTTTTCCTCCAGGATAGCTTTTCCGTCCTTATCCAGCACCGGAGCTTTCGTGTCGGGGTCTCGCTTGATTTCTTCTATCTTTTTCTTGAACGGGGTCGGGGCTATGATCTTGATGCTCCGTTCCCCCTTTTTTACATGGCGGCCAAACTGGTCTTTCCATTTATTAAATCCAGCCACATGGCTGGCATGGGGCATCTGCATATGGATCAGCATGATATTGTTGGTGGAATAGTTGTGGAACCGCGACATGGTACGGAGATAATTCATGTATTTTTCGCTTTCAAACAGTTCCTTGATCCCCTGCTCAATGCCGGCAGTGATTTCCTGCAGCCGTTCCTTGTTGCTTTGCTTCTTGTCTGCCATACTTACAACTCCTTTCCTGATTCAAAAATGGGGTATGGGGTTCCAAAGAAAAAACGCCCCGGCACAGAAAGAAGATTCCTGTACCGGGGCGCGGCTCATTTTATTTTTTGGAGCTTGCGCCCCTGTCCGGGGGCCTGATACCCGCCGTCTTTGCCCGTTCCCTGGCAGCAGCGCGGCGCTGTTCGCTGTACGGCTCCCGGATCAGGACACAGGCTTTTGGCACGGTGTAGGTATTCTCCCGTTCCTGCCGTACCTGCTCCGGATATTTTTCTTTCAGCCGGGCCAGCTTCTTTAACAGCTTTGGGTCATGGGTGTAGACGCTGGCAGTTTGTTCGGCCTGGTTATAGCCTATAATTGTCTCCTGTTCATACCTGGACAGTCTCAACGTGCCGCGTACTTTATTCTGCATGGTGATCTGCTTCCTTTCCCGAAAAGCGTCAGCGGGCCTCGCTGCCCTTGGGCCGTTCTGCCTTGATAGATTGCTGGCAGGTTTTCTGCCTGTTGGCTTTGAGTTGTTCCAGGTTGATTTTGATCTGTTTCAAAACAGAGGGCTTTTTATCAGTGGTAGCATCTTTCGTGTCATGGCCGGTCTGCGGCAGCGCCTCCTTACCTGATTTCTCAATCTCTTTATTCGCCAGATGGTTCATAGCCAGCGTTTCAAGATTATAACAAGGCCAGTTGTCCACGATGAATTTCAGGGGATTTTCCATGCGGAGCAAAAGTTCTGCTTCACGCTGTTCAAATTCACCAGAATGGTATCTTATGAAGTCGTATATTTCCCGCATATCGGTAACTTCTTTCATATCAGCGATCTCAGCTTTATCCACACCTGCCAGAGCTGCATCGAAGTCGGCCATATTTTTATCCAACAGATTGTACAGTGCCTGAACCGCTTCTTCCTTTTGCCGGACGGAATCAGTCAGATCTGCCGGGGATTGCTTTGCATCATAGTCCATAAGGCCGCCTCATTTCCGATATTTTGGGGAAATCCATGCCGGTGTCGGCAAATATCACACTGTCAATGAAATATGGCATTTTTTCCGCTTCACTCACTTTTGTTTCCCTCCTTCAAATTCCAGCTTAAAATTCACAAACTGGCCTCCATCATCGTCAAGAACTACCACTGCATCATAGGTCTTTCCGGTCTTTTCTGAATAGCAGCCGGGCAGTTTCGCACGTCCGTCCTTCAAGAGTGCAGAGACCAGCTCCGGGGTCAGTTTCTTTTTCTTGGCAGTAAAAAAGCGGCTTTCTTTCCAGAGGGCAAAACCGCAGCTTTTGTTATCACACACAAAGCCTTTTTTAATCTCCACCACAGAGCCGCCGCAACGGGGGCATCTGCCTATGCTTTCCCGGCTGCTGGGAAACAGGCTGGCCGCATCTTTTACTACTTCATGATTCCTGGCCAGCTCCTTTAATATGGCAGTAATCTGTTCCAGAAATGCCTCTGGCGTGGTGGTGCCTTTTTCGATCTCCTTTAATTGATGCTCCCATTCCGCAGTCATGGAAGGGGACTGGATCGGCTCCGGCAGAATGGAGATCAGGGCCATTCCCTCCTGGGTCGGCATCAGATGGACAGCCTTTTTTACCTTTTTCCGTTCGACAAAGCCCACCTTAATGAGCTTTTCCAGAATCCCGGCGCGGGTAGCCGGTGTCCCCAGGCCCTTCCGCTCTGCGTCCTCCGGCATCTCACCGGCTCCGGCTGTCTCCATGGAAGAAAGCAGTGTGTCCTCCGTAAAATGTCCCGGAGGGCTTGTTTTCCCTTCTTTGACAGAGGCTGAAATTACTTCCAGCTCCTGGCTTTCCTCCAAAAGCGGCAGGGCCTTGGCTTCTTTTTCTCGGTCAGTGTCCGGCTTGTTTTTCAGTGTGTCCCGGTAGCGTCCGTCCAGCTCCTTCCAGCCGGGGTGCAGTACTGCCCGGCCTTTGGCCTTGAAAGGATACCCGGCACATTCCATGAGGACGGCAGTTTCTGCGAAAGTATAGGGCTGACCCACCGCGCATAATAGCCTTGCGGCGATAAGATGCAAAAGGGAACGCTCCCCGGCAGGCAGGGAGGACAGATCAGCGTCTTTGATTCCCTGGGTGGGGATAATCGCATGATGGTCGCTTACCTTGCTGTCATTGATAACCTGGCCGGAATTACAGCTTATGGGTACGCCGGAGGCAAAGGGCATTGCCGTGGCAGCCACATTCACCAGAACCGGAAGGCTGTCTGCCATATCGGAAGTCAGGTAGCGGCTGTCTGTCCGGGGGTAGGTGGTGAGCTTTTTTTCATATAAGGACTGTAAATAATCAAGGGTCTGCTGGGCGGTAAATCCCAGCAGCCGGTTGGCCTCCCGCTGAAGGGTAGTCAGGTCATAGAGTGCAGGAGGCTTTTCTGTCTTTTCTTTGCGTTCCACTGTTTTCACGGTGGACGCCTCCGCAGCGGCGCAAGCCTCCATAACATTTTTTGCCTGGGTTTCGTCCTCCAGCCGTTCCCCAGAGGCATGAAAACCGGGAAGGGCCAGCGCTACCGTATAAAACAGAACCGGCTGAAATGCGGCGATCTCTGTCTCGCGCTTTACGATCAGGGCCAGTGTCGGGGTCATTACCCGCCCAATGTTCAGGGTGCGGTTATAGAGGCAGGAAAACAGCCGGGTCGCATTGATCCCTACCAGCCAGTCGGCCCTTGCCCGGCACAAGGCGGCCTGATAGAGATTATCGTAGTCCGCAGAGGGCCGCAGATGTGCGAAACCTTCCCGGATAGCGGAATCTTCCATAGAGGAAATCCAGAGCCGTTCCATTTTCTTTTTGCACCGGGCCTGTGTATAGACCAGCCGGAAGATCAGTTCCCCTTCCCGGCCCGCGTCACAGGCACAGACCAGTTTCTCCACATCGTTCCGGCTCATAAGCTGTTTTAAAATTTCAAACTGTTTCTTTGTGCCGGGGGATACGGTATATTTCCATTTCTCCGGCAGGATGGGAAGATCGGAGACTGCCCATTTCGCATACTGTTCTCCATAGGCGGAGGCATCGGCCAGCTCCACCAGATGCCCCACGCACCAGGAAACGAGATAGCCGCCTCCCTCCAGATAACCGTCTTTCCGGTTTCCGGCCCCTAAGACTGTGGCGATAGATTTTGCAACAGAAGGTTTCTCTGCAATCACAAGTATTTGGTTCATTCGGTTTCTCCTTTCAATTTTTTGCGGATGATCAGGTCGCGGCGGCAGATGCCGTTACAGCCCCTGCCATAGCTGGGACACCCATAGCAGCGGTGGTTTTTCGGCAGGGTTTTAGGGCGGGTATCGCGCCCGCCCACCGGCTTCTGCTGCATCAGCCGTTCCAGGGGATTGTCAGTGAAATAGGTCATTCATCCTCGCTTTCCGCGTCATCCTCATAGCCGGTATCAGATTCCCCGCTATCGTCTGGCGCTTCGTCCTCGTCATCCTCGTCCTCAAACTCATAATCGTCCAGGTCGGCAGAGGGTTTGGCTGCTTTCTTGTTCTTTACAAATTTGAGATAGGCATAGGCCCCGCCGCCTCCGGCCAGGGCAAGTAAGAGCAGAACTGCCAGGATGCCTTTGGCATTGCCGGACTTTTTGGGTTCCGGCTCCGGTTCTTTTTCTTCCTCCGGTTCCTCGGTCGGTTCCGGCTGCACTTCACGCCCGGCGCACTCGGTCATGTTGGCGGAGCAGACGGGGCAATTCATGTTGACCGCACCTGCGGCGCAGCGTTCCGTGCAGACACAGGCTACCGGCTTTTCCTCACTTTCCTCCGCCAGTGCCGCCAGATCGTCCGTATCTACCGGATTCAGGAAATAAGTTTTATACTGTTCCTCATCCTCGTTCACCGGCGCATCATAGTCGATTACCAGATAAAAGACATTGCCCGCCCTGTCCTCAATGGTCAGGAATTGCTTATTGGTGGCTTTGTCATAGAGCAGATCGCGGGTCACGATGTCCGTATCTTCGGATAATGGTTCTCCCGGCTCTATGGTCGGTTCCGTTTCTTCCGGGAGCGTTTCTTCTTCCTCTGGCCCGCCGCCGGCATAGGCGGTCATGGAAAAAGCGGTGAAGCTAAGCATCACCGCCAGAAATACCGTTAAGATATGAAATTTAGTTTTCTTCATGTTCAGGTTCCTCCATTTCTCCCCGCAGGGCAGCGGCGGGGTTCGCTTTCATGGTCTGGATCAGTGCGGCAAGCTGGGTGATATTTAAGTTGTGGCTATGCACCAGTTCCAGAATGTCATTGTTTTCAAGCTCCGTGATCTGCCGCTCAATCTCTTTGTTGCGGCTTACAAGCTCGGATATTTTTGCCTTGTTCTTATCCAGATCAGCCCGGAGCTTTTTGATTTTTGCGTTCATTGTGGTAAATCCCTCCTGTTATTTTTCCATGTTCATGCCTGGGGACTTCCTCCCTTTCTCCTTTTCAGGAAGGTTCCTCGTTGCTGCCTTTGCCTTCATTTCCGCGAGATTCTTTTTCACAGATACCCGCTCTGTGGCAGTCTCAGATTTGGCCGCGGCCTGTCTCTCCGGCGAAAAAGCCTCCTTCTCCTGTGCATCAAACAGTGCCTGCAGGCGGTTCTCTGCCGCCGCAAGTGAATCGTTCAGGCTGTCTATATTCTCCTGTATGCGGTCAGAGGCGTCACTTGCGCCGCCGGTTTCCAGCATAAAGCGTTCCAGCCTGTCCTTTTCACTGTCAATCTGCTGTGTCAGTTTTTCACATTCCGCCATAAGGCTTCCGATTGTCTCAGTTGAGAATTGATTTTCTGATATTTCTTGTGTTTGTGCCATCTTCATCCTCCTTCATTACACTTGGCCACTTCTTTCTCTTTCCAATCGCGGCAGGATTATTTCCCTCACATAATCAGGGTTGATTTCTGCCGCAATAAAATCTCGTTTGTTTTTCATACATGAAATGATTTCACTGCCTGATCCCGCAAATGGGATGACTACCAAATCCCCAGGATTGCTGCTGGCAAACAAAATGCGCTCGGCCAGCTTTTCCGGCTTCTGGGTAGGATGACCGGTTGATTCTTTGTAATTGGGCATGATCCGGGGAAATTCCCACACATTTCCACAGGTTTTCCCCTTCGGGTTCTTCCTCTTATCCTTTTCCCATCCACTATGATAGGGAATACGGATTCTGTCATGATGGATTTCATGCAGCGGGTTACTGTAAAACCACATAAACTCCGTTTCGTGCCGGTAAAATGCTTTCCCTGGCCGCCCGGTTGCAAAATTCCAGACAATCAGATTGCGTTTTATCCAGCCAAACTCATCGAATATATGGACAGAAAGTTTGTCAATCATCTGGCAGCTCCCCCAGCAATAAAAAGCTCCGGTAGGTTTTAAAATTCTGTAACATTCAGCTACCCATGCGAAACACCATTCCAGATATTGCGGGATAGAATCAAAGGCAAAATCAAAAGAGCCTTTCATGTGGTAATAAGGCGGATCTGCAATAATCAAATCCACACTCCCGGCCGGAAGAGATTGCAATACTTTCATACAGTCCATTTCATAAATCTGATTTCTTTTTATGTCCATAGATCGCCTTTCATGGCAGCCTTGCAAATGTGTAGAAATGCTGCTGCCAATACGGTGTATTGATTGAGGCGTAAGAGATCGGAGAACCGCAGTGGATCATCATCCCGTTGCCTACATAGATGCCTACATGGGAGGCACCGCTGGTGTTATAGGTTCCCTGAAAAAAGATCAGGTCGCCGGGTTTTGCATTGGAGCTGGACACCGGCGTACATAAGCCAAGCAGCCCGTTGGCGGTCTGCCGTCCCACGTTCCAGCCGGAATGATTGATCACCCAGCTTACGAACCCGGAGCAGTCAAAAGAAGTGCTGGGATTGGAGCCTCCCCACACATAGGGATAACCCAGGTATTTTTCGGCCTCCCGGAGCATGGCGGCAAACTGTTCATCCTCCAAAGCCTCCGGCGGCACACCATAGTCCAGATAATCCTCCCTGCCCGATGCATTGGGGTATTCTCCCTGTGGGAACAGGTCTGGCCGGTTGCCCAGCGTTGCCATATACACCGCATACATACTGACCTGATCCTCATTCATGAGATAGACCGGCAGATGGGACAGGTCAAAGTTGGTGAGTGTTACATAGCAGATGTAATAGTCATAAGCTACTTCCACTTCGTACTCGTATTCCTCCGTGGTGGTTTCGCCGGTTTCCGGGTCGGTATGGGTACGGGTTCCCGTCCTTGTTTCCGTCCGGTAGCGGGTTTCCACCTCCACCGTCTCGGTGAGCGTATATTGCCGGTCAAAGAATAAGGAGAGGGTTCCCTGTACTTCGGAACGTGTCCATTCACCCTGATGATAGGCAGTAAGGAATGAGATCAGCACATAAGGGTCATGCCCGATCTCGTCCAGCTCATAGTGATATTCGTCATAGCCGCTGTGCAGAGTTTCGTAATGGTCAAGCTCGTACTGAAGGTCTGCTTCTAATGCGGCATAGTCGGCCTCCGCGCCCAGCATATCCGCGTCCTGGTTGGGATAGGTGGAACCGGTCACACTGGACATCCCGCCCTGGAACAGCATGGAGAAGGAGGAAAGGCCGTTCATAAAGACACACACCACCAGAAACAGTGCAATGACCACCAGAAATCCCTTGCGGTGACGCCAGGCAAATTCTGCGGCCTGCCTGGTTTCCTGTGCAGCTTTTTTCGCCGCTTTTGCCGTGTTTTCGGCTGCTTTTGCGGTCTGCCCGGCACTTTTCCCTGCCCTGGCAGCGGCATACTGTTTTTTAATGGCCTGTTTTTGCTGCCACCGGGAGAGGGGATTGCTTGCAAGCTGGGGATTCTCTGCCAGGCTCTTATGGTACAGTGCCTTAATATTCGCCTTTTCCAGCCGCTTCTCGGCCCTGGCAGCGGCCCGGTAGGGTTTCAGCTTGTGGGAATGGTATGCGCTTTCTGCTATGCGTCCGCCTGTCTCCGCAGCTTCTTCTACCTTGTGGGCGCTTTCCACGCCTACATTGTCCCCCTCGGCCTCCCCGATCTTTTTATGTACCTGGCCGGAGACCGCCAGCCCCGGAACCGCCGCAGCTCCATGACGCAAACGGGACGCAGGGGCTTTCTTTTCTACTTCTTCAAAATGCAGGCGCACCGTCTTTTTCCCGGTTGCCGGGTCGATGGTGCGCCGCTGTACCTGTTTCTTTTTCTTCGGGATTTTCTCCCGTGCCGCCTCCGCTTTATCTGCCGCTTTCTCTGCATGGCGGATATGCTCCTTTAACCGGGAATCCTCCAGCTCGGCATCAGTAAATTGGAGCCGGGGGTTTTTCACTTTCATAGGCATTTCCTCCTTTCCTATGAGTGGCTGCATCAATCCGTCTCCGGGCTATTTCAAAATATCCGCGGTTGATCTCCGCGCCAAAGTAGTTTCTGTTACACATAATCGCTGCTACTGCGGTACTTCCGGTTCCCATAAAGCCATCAAATATCAGTTCTCCGGGCTGGCTGGAAATCTGGATCAGCCAGGACAGAAATTCCGCATTTTTAATGGTCGGATGGTAAATCTGGTGTTTTTTCTGCCAAACGGAATTGTAAGTTGCCTTGGGGTATTCCTTCCCAAACCAGCAGGAATTGAACCGGGTTTTGTATTTCTTGCTAAGTTCCCGGCCAGCATTAAACCGGGTTCCCTCCTTTTTCTTGTTCTGTAGCAGCGTGGTATGGTTGAATATCCGCCTTCCTTTCTGACAGAACACGATCCACTCCGCATTGTTGGCATAGCTGCCCTGCAGATCGCCAATCCCGCCAATCGTGCCTTTTTCCACCACCAGGCAATTCTTTATGGAAAAGCCTGCCTGCATCAAGCAGTCATAATGATATGGATAGCAGTCAAAGCGGGTAAAGAAATAAGCATGAGCATTATCCTGTAAAATCCGGTAACTTTCCCTGGCGAACCGTTCATAGTCAATGCCGCTGTCACCGTCTATCGGCGGGTGCTGACATTTCGTGAAATTATTCTGGTAACGGATGCCATAGGGCGGGTCGGTCAAAATCAGAGAAACACAGCCATCAGGAAGTTGGGGGAACAGCTCCATACAGTCCATGCAATAGAGCTGGTTGCTGATAACTTCCATCTATCCCTCCCTATTTAGTCAAGTCTTTTTTCCTTATTTTTCAAGGATTTTTTAGTTACATATCTCAGATGAATGAGCCAGGATGATGGACATTTCTCTGTATCTGGTACGAAAATAGAGGTGTTTGGGTATACGAAGTAGAACGTCTTCTCTTTCCGCTCTACATGGCCTTGTGTATGCCCCTCCTTCTACGGCAG